>JANOZA010000404.1:0-5298 GCA_031429155.1 Verrucomicrobiota bacterium
CGCATCAATGACCGTCGCCGCCGCCGCATCGCCGAAGAGTGTGCGCACACTGCGGTCACCCGGATGGATGAACTTGCTGTAAGTGTCCGCTGTGAGCAGCAGCACGCGGCTGGCCTGCCCGCTCTGGATCAGCCCCCGTGCCAGGCCGAGGCCGTAGATGAAGCCGGAGCAGCCGAGGTTGAAATCCAGCGCCGCGATGTCCGTGCGCAGACCGAGGCGGTTCTGGATGAGGCAAGCCGTGGTGGGCAGGAAGTAGTCCGGCGACTGCGTGCAGTAGAGCAGCGCATCAATGGAATCGCGGGCCACGCCGCCGGCGAAGAGTTTTTCCGCAGCCTGCACCGCGAGGTCGGAGGCGAATTCGTCCGCAGCGGCGATATGGCGTTCCTCAATGCCGGTCTTGCTCTGAATCTTGTCCACCGTCCAGCCGGGGAATTCCGCAGCGAGGCCGGCACTGGTGAGCACTTGCTCAGGCAAATGGAACTCAATGGCTGAAATGGAGGCGTTCATATCAATGAGCGGTGTAACCACCGTCAATCACCACGGTGGTGCCGGTAATCCATGCCGCAGCCGCAGAGAGCAGAAAGACCACGGGGGCGGCGATATTTTCAGGGCTTCCCAACCCCAGCGGATGCATCGCGGTAACGGCTTCGTACTGTGCAGGAGGCAGAGTTTCTTTGAGACGCCCGGCCATGCCGGTTTCTACCAGTCCCGGGGCCACGCAGTTAATGCGGATTTTGTCCCGCGCGAGTTCGAGGGCCAGCGAGCGGCACATGCTGATGAGTGCGCCCTTGCTGGCCGAGTAGGCGGCCTGACCGGGCTGGCCTGTCAGTCCCATGACAGAGGAGAAGAGCACGACGCTGCCACCGGAGGCACAGACGGTTTTCTGGCGAAATCCTTTGGTAAGGGCGAGGGCGGTGTTCAAATTCACCGTCATGGTTTCATTGAGCACCTCATCATCCAGCATCCGCAGCGGACGAACAATTTGAATACCTGCCGCATGGGCCAGACCGGTGAGCGGGCCGGACTCAGTCGCGAGGCCAGTCAGCCATTCAGGAATGCCGGCGGTGTCACGTAAATCGCGCGGTTCCACCCGGTGACCTTCGCCGCTCAGTTGCGCCCGGGTTTCCTCCAGACGCGCGACATCGCGTCCGGTGAGGATCACCTGGGCACCCATGCGGCCAGCCAGCAGCGCCGTGGCCCGGCCCAAGCCGCTGGATGCTCCGGTGACGAGGATGCGGGCACCCTCCAGACTAAAGGGATGACTCATGGAGTGACGCGGTCGCCCAACAGCAGTGCGAGATCGGTCACGCTTTGACAGGCTGCGATGTCTTTGCCGGAGAGCTGCACTTTGAATTTGTCATCCACCATGGCGATGAAACTCAGCACGGCGAGAGAGTCCCACGCGCTAACGTCCGCCAGGTTCTCGTCGCCTTTGAGAGTGCCGGGACTGGCTTCAATGACACTGTCGAGTTGCAGAAGAAATTCGGATTGATTCATGATGGCTGGCTGGGTTTGGGGCCGGAGGCCGGATCGGCGTCGGCGACGCGCTGGAGAAAAGTGAAGATGCGTTTGGTGGCAAGCGCGGGACGGGCATGCCAGGCGACCATCGTGGCGCCAAGGGCGGTATCGGAATTCACAATCGCTCCCATCCCGATGGTGGCATCGCACCCAACCGAGACCTTTTCGCGGATGCATGATTGCGGGGCCACCCAAGTGCGTGCGCCGATCCGCGCGCCGCCACAGATCACCGCGCCCGCGATGACGAGGCTGTCCGCACCCACCTGAGCGTTGTGTGCAATGTGGACGAGATTGTCTATCTTCACGCCCCGCTCAATGACCGTGTCCCCCAGCGTGCCGCGGTCTATCGTGCTGTTCGCACCGATCTCCACATCGTCGCCCACCACCACGCCGCCAAAGTGCGGGAACTTCTGCCATGAGCCATCGGGGCGCTTCTCAAAGCCAAAGCCGTCCGCCCCCAGCACCGCTCCGGCATGGATGAGGACTCTGCATCCGATCCGCGTGCCGGGATACAGAAAGACTCGACCGTGAAGCACGGTGTCGTCTCCAATTTCCACGCCCTCACTGACGATGCAGCCCGGACCGATGCAGCACCGCTCGCCAATCAGGGCCGCCGGCGAAACTACCGCCGAGGGATCAATGCTAACCGCTCGCGGCGGCGAGAAAAACCGCTCCAGCACCCGGCAGAAATCAAGCCGCGGATTGCAGCTCCAGATGACCGCCTGCACGATGCCGCCGCTGAGAAACCCTTGGTACTTGCTCCGAAGATGGCTGTCCACGATGGCCAGCCCGGCCTGCGACGCGCGCAGCAATTCCAGCGGCTCGCGCACGGTCGTGCCCACAAAGATCACCGACTCCCGTGATGGCCGCCCGCCCACAGCTGGACCTGAAATCACAGCTTCCGGTCCGCAGAGACCGGGGAATTCGAGCACCCCTTCCGCTCCGAGGAAGGAGGCGATGTCCTGAATGGTAGGCATAGTGAAGTGGTTCAAATGCGGGCCGCGTCCTGAATGAGCCACTCGTTGGTCCTCAGGAGACCGGCATCAAGGCTCACATTCGGCACCCAGCGCAGGATTTGCCGGGCGCGCTCCATGTTCACCACGCGGCGGGTGACGTTATCAATGTCGCGGCGGTCTATGAACTTGTAGCCGACTCTGGTGCCGGCGGCTTTATCAATGGCCTCGGCGAGGTGAATGACATTCACCTCCACACCGGTGCCGACATTGAAGATCGAGCCTTCCGCACGCGGCACCACGGCGGCGAGCAACGTGGCGGTGACCGCGTCGTCTATGTAGGTGAAGTCGCGCGTCTGCATCCCGCTTCCGTGGATGCACATCGGCTCGCCTTTGTGGCAGGCGACGAAAAACTTGGAGATCACGCCGCAGTAGGGATTCCGCGGCGACTGGTGCGGTCCATAGACATTCGAGTAACGCACGATGGAAACCGGCGTGCCGTACATTTCGT
The DNA here is from genome assembly GCA_031429155.1 of Verrucomicrobiota bacterium. GTDB lineage: Bacteria > Verrucomicrobiota > Verrucomicrobiia > Verrucomicrobiales > V1-33 > V1-33. The sequence continues at coordinate 2,983 of JANOZA010000404.1, forward strand.
AGAAGACATTGCAGTAGGACTCCGCGGCATACTTGCTGGCGGCGTAGGGCGAAAGGATATTCGGCTTCTCGTCTTCGTGGATCGGCAGCGCGCGGGCATTGCCGTAGATGGAGGTGGTGGAAGTATAGACCACACGCTTCAGCGTCGCCGCATGATCGCGGGCGGCGCTCAGCACATTGATCATGCCGCCGATGTTCACTGCGCTGTCGGAGTGCAAATCGTTCGTGGAGGAGGCCAGCACGCGCGCCGCCATGTGGATGAGGTAGTCGCTCTCGGCCGCCAATTTGGATACGAGCGGCATGTCGGTGACGCTGCCGCGCACGAGTTCTGCGGCGGGCGGCACCAGTTCTTCGCGACCGGTGGTGAAGTCGTCGAGGATGGTGACCTTCGCGCCCAGTTGCAGGAGCCGCCCGGAAACCTGGGAGCCGACAAAGCCGGCGCCGCCGGTCACGAGCACAGAGCGGCCCTCGAAGGACTGCCGGAGAAGAGTGGTGTAGTCTATCATAAGATGGAAATCAGAGCCGTCCCGCGGAGCGTTCGCGCGCATCATGCATCATGGCTCCATCATGCACGAACCATATGTCGCGCAATTCACGGGCCAGAGTTTGGTTCACCTCCCGGGTCGCCAGCGGCATGAGAATCTCGTCGAAGTATTGAATGCGGTCCCGCAAGTGTCCGGCGTACCAGACTTCGGGATGCGTGAGCAGTTCCAGTCCGCGCGGCGCACTGCCCGGCTCTGCGTTCAGCCATTCGATCATGTTGCTGTCGCGCCAGCCGCGGGAGGAGTCGCTCACGTAGAGCATGTCCTGCGTGCAGCGCGTGTCGTGACAGTGGACGAATTCATCGGACGACTTGAAAAAGTCCGGCAGGCCCTTGTGCGGGTAGTGGCAGGAGATGGTGCCCACCGGCGCTCCGGCGGCATCCGCGAGGGCGGCGGCCTCATTGCGCAGATGCGCAGCGGCGGCTGCCGGGTCTTCGGGATAAGTGGACAGGTCGTAGTGCAGGCCGATCTCATGCCCCAGCGCAATGAGACGGCGGAGCACAGGCCGGCACGCCTTGCTGCGCGGATTGTAGTGACCGGTCATTAGCACGTAGTAAGTGGCGCGTGCGCCTTCCTCGGTCTCAATCTCTGCCATGTCAGTTGTGCCGAGCAGGTGGCAGTCCACATCGTGCCTCAGGCAGACAAAGTTCCGCGCACCGGTCAGCGACGGCAGCTCGCTGAGCGGATGGAACGCCGCGCCGCGCGCTTTCATCGCCTGCAAAAGCCGGCGGTAGTCATCGAGCGAGAATGAGGGAAGAGTGTTCATGCGGCACGAAATCCGCGGCGCAGCATTCCCGGCCAGCCGGGCAGGGCGACGGTGAAGAGCACGATGACGAAGGCGAGGCCGACCGCCAGCTTGAGCAGCACTTCCATCACCTGAGTGCCGGCGTGCAGGTGCGGCGCGAGGAGCACGATGCCTACCAGCAGCGCGCCGATGAGCAGCGCGCGGCGCAGATCATACGGCAGTGGGTGGATGCGCTGGGCGCGCAGGAAAATGAAGGCGGCATAGACCATCCATGAAACGCCCGAGGCCCACGCTGCTCCGGTTTTTCCAATCCAGGGAATGAGCGCGAAATTCAGCAGCACACTGACAGCAGCGGCGATGAAGACGGCGACGGCGACGGGCGCGGATTTCTTCGCCAAAGCAAGTCCGGTGCTGGCGATGGTGGCGAGGCCATTGGCGAGGACTCCGAGAGTGAGGATGCCCACGACCGGTGCGGCCCCCATGTAGTCGGGCCTGGCGAGAACTTGCAGGGCTTCGGGCGTGAACAGCGCCACCGCGGCGACCATCGCGCCGCCGAGTGCGAGATACACGAGCAGCGCCCGGGCATAGAGCGCCGGCGCATCCGGCTGGCGCTGCATGGAGAGGGCGAAGGGTCCCCACGCCGTCGTGAACGCGCCCGTGACCATCGCCACTGCGGTCGCGAGGCTCGCGCCGGCAGCGTAGAGACCGACTTCGTGCGTATCGAGGAACTTCTCGATAAAGAGCCGGTCGGAGAGTCCCATAACCCACAGCGCGAGCGCCGCCGGCATGAGCGGGAGTGCGAAGTGCAACATCTCGCGGAGGCGCGGCATCCTCGCCGTGCGCGGGTGAATGGTGTGCCGCAGCAGCCAAAGTCCGGCGACTGTGGTGCCGGCGCCGGCGGCGATTTGCGCGAGGAAGAATCCCGGCAGTCCCCAGCGCAGCACGAGGATAAACCACAGGTTCAGCGCCACGAGGAGCAGGGCCGAGCCGACGGCAAACCAAAGTGTGGCCACAGCCCGGCGGCGGAGAC
>JANOZA010000405.1:0-5818 GCA_031429155.1 Verrucomicrobiota bacterium
GGGGGGGGGGTCGTTTGGTGGGTCTTCCTCACCGGCCCGTATTAATCGGGATTTTGGGCTTACAACCCCCAACCACATTTCTGTCAGTTCAAATCCGTTCCAGGCGGCAACGCGCGCGCAGGTCTTCAATCGCCGCGAGGACGAGAGCGTTGTCCATTTCGTGGACTTCCACGGCGTGGCCGGGGGCGGTGACAAGGGTGATGGTGAGTTCGCCGCCGAGGTGTTCGCGGAAGTCTTCGAGGCCGCGGAGGATGTCGGGGTTTCCGTCAGGGCCGGGGATGGTGAGTTCGTCGTGCCAGAGGTGGAATCCGGCGCGCTCGATGAGGGTCAGGATACTCTCGCAGGCGGCAGGACTGAGGAGGCCGGCGTGTTTGGCGTAGAGGAGGTCCACGGCCATGCCGGTGGCGACGGCCTTTCCGTGACTGATGGCGAAGCCGGACATGGGTTCGAGCCGGTGGGCGACCCAGTGACCGAAGTCGAGCGGACGGGCGGAGCCGAGTTCGAAGGGGTCGCCGCCGGTGCAGATGTGTTCGATGTGGAGTTCGGCGCTGCGGCGGATGATGCGGCGGAGGAAGGTGTCATCTAGCGAGCCGAGGGCGGCGGCATTTTGCTCCAGTTCGGTGTAGAAGGCAGCGTCGCGGATGAGGGCGACTTTGATGGCCTCGATGATGCCGTCGCGTTTGTCGTCATCCGGGAGGGTGGCGAGGAAACGGTGGTCGTTCACCACGGCCCAGGGGACGGAGAAAGTGCCGACCCAGTTCTTTTTGCGGAAGAAGTTGACCCCGTTCTTCACCCCGACGCCGCCGTCGCCCTGACTGAGCGTGGTGGTGGGCATACGGACATGGCGCACACCGCGGTGGGCGGTGGCGGAGGCGAATCCAGCGAGATCAAGCAGCGCGCCGCCGCCGATAGCGATGACGGCGCTGTGGCGGTCTATGCCGGCGTCATTGATGGCGGCCCATATTTGCTCTACGCGGTGCCAGTCGTTTTTGCAGGGCTCGCCGCCGGGCACAATGAGCGGCGCGGCGGCGAGTTGCCAGTGACCGCCGCAGACGCGGAACCACCCGGTGAGGTCGGCGACCAGCCCCGGCTGAGCGGCGGCAAGGGCTTCTTCGATGATGGCGAGCACCTTCCGCGGGCGGCCTCCGGTTTCGCCGAGGGCGCGGGCGAGCGTGTCATTCTCCACAGCGAAAACCCCGTCGGTAAAAAAGGCACGATGGGGAAGGGAGAGTTGGACGCTGCGTTCTATCACGGGTAAGAAGGAGGAGAGCCGGAGGTAACGCGGTGTCGCCCCCGGAGCTTACAGGGCGCGGAAATTTCCGGCGTCAAGCCCGCGGGGCCGTTCCCTTGCGGGCCGTTCGAGCGCTGGTGATAGAACGCCATGCCCGCCTCCCCTTCCCTGCTCCGCACGTTCCTTGCCTCCAGGGGCGGAGCGGTGCCGTGGCGCGACTGGATGGAGGCGGCGCTTTACGATCCTGACAACGGTTACTACACGAAGAATATCCGGACGGTGGGACGGACGGGGGATTTTTCCACGAGCGCCACGCTCGGAGGATTCTTCAACGCCGCCATTCGCCAATGGATCCGGGAACAGTGGAAGCTGGCCGGGCGCAAGCTCCCGCTCATCGAAATCGGCCCCGGCGACGGCTCGCTGCACCATTCGATTCGGCGCGGGCTGGGCTGGCTGGAGCGCCGCGGGCTGCGCAGTCACTTGGTGGAACGCTCGCCGGTGCTGCGCCGCGTGCAGGAGGAGAAACTGCGGGCCTTTCGCCGGCGCATCACCTGGCACGACAGCATGGAGTCGGCTCTGGCGGCCTGCGGCGGAGAAGCGATCCTCTTTTCCAACGAACTCGCCGACGCCTTCCCTGCCACACTGCTGCAATGGCACGATGGTCACTGGCAGGAAGTCTGGCTCCGCCTCGCGGAGAACGGCGGCATTGTGGAGGAATTGCGCCCCTGCCGGCCCGGCATGACTTCCTCCTCATGCGGCATTCCGTGGGACGAAGGCCAGCGTATCGAAGTCCTCCATTCGTGGCGCGAGTGGCTCGCCGCATGGCTCCCGCACTGGAAGCGGGGCGCGATGCTGACCATAGATTATGGCGGGAAGCCGGCGGACATTTACTTCCGCCGGCATGGAGGCACGGCGCGCGGCTATCTTCACCACCAGCGGCTGGGCGCGGCGGACCTTTACGCGCTCATGGGCCGCTGCGACGTCACTGTGGATGTGAATTTCACCGACCTCCGCGACTGGGGCGAAGCCGCCGGGCTGGCGACAATGGAATACGTCAGCCAGCGCGACTTCGTCTGGCAGCGCAGCGGTGCGGAAGGCGAGAGCCTTTACCAGGAATGGGAGGTCGCCGAGGCCTTTCAGTGTCTGGTGCAGCGGCCGGGAAATCCGTGAGGGTGGCAACAAAAAATTGAGTGCATCTGCGAAATCTGTGCATGATACGGTCATCCACCTTTTCTCTCCATGACCATACCAGAGGAATCGAAAGTCGAAAATTCATCAGCACCCGCAGGGGTTTGGCACCGCAGGCTGTTTCAGGCTCCGGCCGGGGCACCGTGGGTGCCGGACGCCCTCTCAAAACTCGCCGGCCAGCCCGCGACACCCGCACTGCGCCTGCTCCAGGCCGAGCCTGGCGGCTGGTCGGTGGAGGAATTTGTAGCCGCCGACCGTCTCCCGCTGACGACCTACCTGACGAAGACCTCGGCTCCGGTCTGGATCTTTGTTTCCATCGTGCAGCAGTGCCTGACCGGCGTCATCGCGCTGCACGATCAGGGCATCTGGCACGGAGCCATCTCACCCCGCTCGATCCTGGTGGATCCTTCCGGAAATGTCACCCTCGCCGGCTGCGGAGCAAATCATGAAGCACCGGCGTGGATCGAAAGCGTGGCTGTTTTCAATACCGCCCCGCCGCTGCAGCACTCACTCGCCGTCGCTGACCTCCGGGACCTTGGGCGGGCCTTCCGCGCGGTGCTCGGCGGTGACGCGGAAGTCAAAATGACCGAAAGCCGGCCCGACGTCGCACCGCTGGTGGCAGAATGGATAGACTGGCTGGCCGACCCCGCGCCTGGCCGGGAGCCGGATAGTGCCTCGCAGGCGGAGACCATCTTCACCGATATCCGGACCGGCCGCTCAGGCTGGCGTCCGTGGCGCACGGAATCCGAACTGCCGCCGGAGATCAACCCCGCCGACGAGCACCAGCCGCCGGCACCGACTGAAAAGGAGCGCATCCGGCTCGCGCGCCGCATCCGGCTGGGGCACGGCATGGGCATGGAATGGCGCGGCCCCCTCGTATTCGGGCTCATCACGCTCAGTCTCCTGAGTGGCGGCGCATGGTTTCTCCATCACTTTCTCAGCGAGCGGGCAAAGGAAAAGCCCGACCCCGCATCCCTCACCCTGGCTCCACCGCAGGGCACTCCGGTCAACGGGATTGCCTATGATGAATCGGGAGACTTCAGTGCCAGCGGAGGTGACATCGAGCCCGTAATGGACACTGCGGAGAACATTGTTAAGCTCCTGAAGTCCCTCAGTGAGAAGGCCGAAGAGTTCCCTGACTGGGAGAAGGAACTGGAGCGTCAGCGCGAAGAACGCGAGCGGGTGGCGAAGGGCGAAGCTCCCGGCAAGCCCGGTCAGTGGCTTTACGAGCCCGAGATTTTTCCGCCCATGGGCACCGCCTCGCCGGGCCGTGAGCCGGGTGACTATTATCTCGTCTGGCGCACACAAAATGTGATCCTGACCGCCGGGGAATCCCGCACCCTGCAATCAGCCATCCTGCGCAGCGCCCGATACTGCGGCGTGCGCATCCTCGCATGGACAGTCCTGCCCAACCATGCCGCCGTCGTCCTCAGGGTACCGCCGCGCGGACTTCTGGCGGACGAGAAACTGGAGCGCCGCATCGCGATCCTCCGCGGAGAGAAAAAGGCCGCCGAAATCATCGCCAGCGTGAATGCAAAACTAAAGGCCGGGGACCAGGAGGGCGCGGACCGTGAGCGCCTCGCATGGAGCGCCAGCATGGGCAGCGCCATTGGATTCTACAGCGTGACGAAAACCGTGCCGGTCATGGCCCCCGGCATCCTCGGAAAAGCCGCGCTTTGGCAAGCCAAGCCGCTGCACCTCTCGCTGCTCAATCCCGACTCCCCCGACCTGCCGCGCGCCGCGGCCATCGTTGACACCGCAGCAATGAAAAGCCGGCTCGTGGAATCCGCATCCGCATGGCCCACCAGCAGCCTCACAGCCGCCATGCTCGACTACGGTCCCGCCCTCCGCGCCATCTCGGTCCTCATGCAGCGCAACCCCCAGGCCTCGCTGCCCCTGCCTCCCAAAGAGGATCTCGCCAACTCACTCCGATCCTACCGCCGCTTCCTCGGCGACCTGCCGCCGGAACCACCTGCCCCCGTTCCTCCGCCGGACATCGCCCCGCCTCCGGCGACTGATCCCATAGCCCAACCGGTTTCCTCAGCGAAGAACTGATTTCGCCTCATATCGAGCACGAGCCGTGAATGCCAGACCTCCCTGACGCCGTGCATTCCAGGCGGATTCTACCGCCACTGAAACCACAGGCCTCACCAGTGAAACCACACGAAGGCGTGAACATCATCACCCTCAACGGCACTCCGCAGTCGCAAGAGGACCGCAGTCGTAAGTGGACTAGACCTCTTGGACTTCAGGGAAAAGTCTCCCGTCACGCAACCATTGGTCAGCGCACTCTGCGGCGCTGCTGTAGCAGGCCGAGGGCCGCGAGCGCCAGAGTGGCCGCAGTGGCGGGCTCCGGCACGGCGTCAAATCCCGCCACGCGATACAGATTGCCGTTGGTGCTGCTGATCCACATTTCTCCACGCCCATTGTCGAGACCCAGCCCGCTTTCCCCGGTTACTCCCAGCCCTGCCATGCTCACATCTCCCACGAAGGCTCCGGTGGGGGTCAGTTCGCGCAGCACGCTGGAGGGGTTGTTGCTGGAGACGATCAGCAGATTGCCGGTGGCTTCGTTCACCTCGATGTCGCCGTAGAACACGGAGTAGAAGTTCGAGCCCACCGGGTTGGCGGAGAGGAGATTCAACTCCTGTCCGGTCGCCGCATTGAATTCCATGATCCGGTTATTGCTGTAGCCCAGCAGGAAGAAACTGCCGCGCGCCACGGAGTAGGCCGCGCCCACGAGGTTCCCTGCGAAACTCCCGCCGCCGCTCGTCGTGGGGATGGCGATCTCTGCGAGGGTGGCCCCGGTGGTGCGGTCCCGGGCATAGAGCCGGGGGCCGCCGGATGCATCGCCATTGGCGTAGAGCAGAGTGCCGGCGGGCACGGTGGTGCCGCCGATGTTCACCGCGGTGCGGCTGATGGTGAAATCGCTGTCATCGCTCGGCGTCGAGTCGGCCAGCGTCCCGAGCAGGGCACCGGTGCGGTCATAGTTGCGGAAAGCGCCGAAGCCGGCTTTTGACCACACCGTATCCGTCACCGGATCATAGGCGGCCGCGTTTTGCAGGCCGGCTCCGAGGGCGTAGGTGTCCAAAAGCACGGTAGCGGCACCGGCTGTGGGCAGAGTTGCCGCAGTGAGGAGAGAAATGGCGAGAGTTTGGAGGCAGTTGGAGTGCATGATGGAGTTGGGCGTTAAGAATCGCCCGTGGGTGGTGCAGGTCGTGACCAGAATCAAGCATATTTAAGGCCGAATACGGGATTACCCCAGCCAGGGGATGAATAAGTGACCCAGGAACGGCAGAGAGGGCCAACGGCCCCTTCCATACCAGCCCGGGCTGGTATGGGAACGGACCTTTGGTCCGCGCTGGCTGTGGACGTCCGCCCGCGGCGGCCGCAGGCGCTCCC
>JANOZA010000406.1:0-20954 GCA_031429155.1 Verrucomicrobiota bacterium
CGTTTCGGCAAGAAGCCAGCAGAGTCGGATCGCGTGGACGGGCCGGCGGGCGACGACGTTTTCCGCAGCCGCACGGACTTCACGGCAGCGCTGGACCGGATCAAGGAAACCTACGAATCAGGAAGCCTGGCCGGAGTAGTGGTGGTGTCGGACTTCCGGCACAACGGCACGCTGCCGCCTGATGACAAGGCGCGCGGCCTGGGCATTCAGGGCACGCCCGTTTGCCCCATTCTGACGGGCTCATCGCGCGGGACGAAAGACGCGGCGATCATTTCCGTGGGCAGTCCGCACAGTGTGTTCCTCGGCGACCGCGTGCGGGTGAAGACCGAGATCAAAGCTGACGGCCTGCGCGGCAAAGAGCTTAATGTGAAATTTCTGCGTGATGGCGCGATGATCCAGGAGGAGAAAATCCAGGTCCCCGACAATGATTTCCGCACTACCCTCCGGCTCTCGCATCAGCCGCCGGAGAAGGGCATTTTCTCCTACACCGTGCGTATTGATCCCGTGGAGGGCGAACTGTTTCCCAACAACAACGAGTGGAGTTTCGATGTCGCGGTGAGCGACGACCGCACCAACGTGCTGATCATTGACGACCGTCCGCGCTGGGAGTTCCGCTACCTGCGCAACCTCTTCGACAGTCGCGACAAGTCGGTGCATTTGCAGTATCTGCTGCTTCATCCGGATACGCTGCAGGGTGCGCAGCCGCTGCCGGAGATTCCGGCGAGTGCATCCCGCAAGTTTGGGGAATCGGAGGCCACGCGCCTGCCGGCATCGCCGGAGGAGTGGCGGAAGTTTGATGTCATCATCCTCGGCGACCTGCCGCCGGCCACGCTCGGGGAGGAGACCTGGAAGATCATTCGCGACTGTGTGGATCAGCGCGGCGCGATGCTCGTGCTCATCGCCGGGCCGTCGCACATGCCGCATGCGTTCACCAATGACATCGCGCGCAGTCTGATCCCCGTGGATTATGAACAGGGAACGAAGGAACTCACCACCGGACCGGAGCCCGCCTACCGCATGATGCTGACGGCGGAGGGGCGGAACAGCCCGATTTTCGTCCAGAGCGACAGCGGGGTGGAAAATGCGCGGATTTGGGACGAGATTCCGGTCATGCGCTGGCGTCATCCCATTAAAGGCATCCGCAGTGGTGCCGAAGTCCTCGCGTGGGCGAAGCCGGTGCCTGTGGATGCGCTGGGCAATCCTGTGGAGGACAAAACCGCCGCGCCGCTCTTTACCGGTGATCCCGCCACGGCTCTGAAGACGCAGCGCGACATGGAGCGGAAGAACGCACTCGTCGTCGCCTCGCAGGTGGGTCTCGGCAAAGTGGCGATGCTTAACTTCGACCAGACCTGGCGTTTCCGTTATGGCGTTGGCGATACCATTCACCACAAGTTCTGGGGCCAGCTCATGCACTGGGGTGCGGGTGAAAACCTCGCGGCGGGCACGACCTATGTTCGCATGGGGACGCGGAAACTCAGCTACGAGCCGGGGGAGAAGGTCCGGGTCATGGCGCGGTTGATAGACGACAGCTTCCGGCCTGTGACCGATGCCGAAGTGGGCGTCGCCGTTTTTGATCAAAAGGGAACGGTGGTGATGAGAAAGAACCTTGCCTACCAGAAGGAGTCGAACGGGATGTATGAGACCGAGTTCGAGTCGCTCACAGAACCCGGGACTTACCGGATCGAATTGACCGGCGCTAAGGTGGAGGAGTTGCTTTCAAAGGAGAATGCAAAAAGCGTAGAGCAAAAGCTGACGATCGCGACGGAGGCGAATCCGGTGGAGCTTGGCGAGATCAGTGTGAATCCTGAACTCGCTGCGCGGGTGGCTTCTCTGAGCGGCGGGATCGTCGCCGCGCCGGATGAGGCGGCAAAGGTGCTGAACCTGTTCGGCGACGCGACAAAGGACGTGGATGAGCGGAAGGAAACCACGCTGTGGGACAACTGGATGATCCTCGCGCTGGCTGTCGCCGCGGCGACGGCGGAGTGGGTATTGAGACGGAAAGGAGGGCTGGTATGAACGCATCACGCGTAGCGTGGGCTTCCAGCCCACATGTTGCCCCTGAAAGGGGCTCAGAGATTAGCCGGGGGTGGAGCAACGCGGAACCCCCGGGACCAATGCAAATTGATTTCCGCCCCGGCAGGGGCGGGAGAAGCGGACGAGATAAGGCGCGGGGTCGGGCGGTTCTTTCGCCCCTGCCGGGGCTCGATTTCGTTTTGTGGAGTTCCCGGGGGTTCCGCTGTGCTCCACCCCCGGCTAATTTCTGCCGGCCCTCCGGGCCGTGGTTGATGCGGAGAGGATCGTCACTGAGGCTTCGCTTGATATGAATGAGACCATTCCATGCCCCACAGAAGAGAAGTCTCAGTCCAATGGATTGAGGTCCATGAATCACAACATGATCGTTCTGACGTTTGTCACGATCCTGTGCTGGATTCCGGCGCTCTTGCTGCGAATTGGTGGGCCTTCCCGAATCATGCCCGCATCGTCGGATGTTCTTTTGGTCCTTCCGTTTTCCATGTTGGCCCTGGTTCTGGCGACAATCTGGCGCAACCGGAGCAGCCTGATGAAGTTCGCCCAGGCGTTCCATTTTCTTTCCTGCTTCGCTGCTGCCTGCATCTACTTCTGGACGAACATTACTGCATAATTCTCTCCATCTAAACACCAAACCCGCGTCATCCGCGCACTGCCATGTCTAAACACACCTTCACTGAACAAGGCATCAAGAATCTCCCTGCGCCCATTGTCGCCCGGCTTAGGGCAGTTATCCGTCGAGTGCGGCGGGTGCAGTTGATCAAAGGCTTATTCGCAACCCTCGCCGTTGGCATCATCGCGTCGCTTGTCGTGATGGGCATTGATGCGGCGTTCGCAGTCGAGAGCAAAGTCATCCGACTCTCGCTCTCGCTGGCGGCGCTGCTGGTGACGGTCATTGCGCTGTGGAGCTGGTTGTTGCGTCCGCTTTCCAGGAAGATCACGCTCACGGCTGTTGCGCGGTGGGTGGAGAATCATCACCCGGAGATGCAGGAGCGCATTTCCACGGCGGTAGAGTTGCTCGGGCATCCGCAGGATGGGGGCTCGGCTTCGCTGCTCGGCGAGGTGGTCAAAGACGCCATCAACGACGTGGGGCAGCTCAATCCAAAGTCTGAGCTGAGCGCGAAGATTGCGCGGCGTCCGGTCATCACGGCGCTGACAGCTGCAGCGGCGATGGTTGCCATGATCATCTTCTTTCCGAGAATCATGCCCAGGCTCTTCGCGCGTCTTTTTTCGCCGCTGGCGGATATCGGCAATGCCTATGCTGACAACATTCGGCTGCTCACAACCTCAAAGGTCCTGGCCGAGCAGGATCCGCTGGACATTGAGGTCGCGGTCTCCGGCAAACCGGAACGTGTGGAACTGCGGATGACGAATGCCGACGGCAAGGAGGTCATCGAAGCACTCATGCCCGACTCCGCGGTGAAGACTGAGGAAGGCGAAACCGGATACGCGCTGCGGCTGCCGGCAGTGGAAAAGGGATTTGCCGCACGCGTGGCGGCCGGGAAGGCGGTCACGGAGACGTTCACGATCACCGTGCTGCCGCGGCCGGTGCCGGAGAGTCTGACGCTGACTTTTGATTATCCGGCTTACACCGGCAAGGCGCAGGAAGTGAGGAAAGATGTGCCCGGCGACATTGTCGCTCCGGCGACTACGAAGGTGCTGGTGCGCGGGCAGTTGAACCGCCCGGTGGTCAAGGCGGAGATCATCATGGATGGAAAGCCTGCTGCGGGAGTGAAGACGGTGATGGAAGGTGAAACGCAGTTTGTGGAATGGCAGACGGAAGTGACGGCAGGGCTCGACACGGTTTGGCGTTTCTCTCTCGAAGATGAGCATCAGATCACAAACCGGCCGCTGGATTATATGATTCAGGCGGTGAAGGATTTGCCGCCGGCTGTTACGATAGACACGCCGGCGGAATCCGAGTTTGAACTCCGCCCGACCGAACGACTGCCGATCTCCTACACCGTGCAGGAAGATTTCGGCATCGCTTCGCTGAAGATCAAAGCGCGGCTCAATGGAAAGCCGGAGGCGGTGGTGGACATTTCACCCCTGCCGGCCCGTGATGCGGCGGAGCCGGGGATGTGGCGCGGGACGACGACATTCGATCTCGGCAAGTTGTCGCTCGGCGGTGTGAACGAGATGCGCTTCAACCTGGAGGTGGCCGACACGCTGCCGGCCGACATGAAGGGCCCGCAGGTTGCGCGCAGCCGTGAGATTTTGATCCGCATCAAGCACGATGCGAAGCCGCTCATGCAGCAGACCTTCGCCGCGCAGGCGGAGGAGTTGCGGCAGGATATTGAAAAGGCGAAGCAACTCGTGGCCGAAGCGAAGCAGAACATCCAGGACAAGCCGGCACAACTCGCGCAGCAGGATCAGATTCAACCGGAAGCGCTGAAGCAGATCGAGACCGCCCAGCAGAAGGCCGAGCAGGCAGTGCAGGCGCTGGAGCAAATCGCTGAGAAGATGAAGGACACGGCGTATGCACGTCAGGCGGAGGACTTGAAGCAGATCGCCGAGAACCTCGTGGACCCGGCAGCAGAAAAGGCCGAGAATATTCCCCTGACAGACGACAAGAAGCAGCGCAGTGAACTGGCTCAGCAAGCGACGCAGGAATTGGAGAAGGCGCTACAGCAGTTGGAAGAGGAGAAGAATCAACTGAACCAGGAGCAGCAGGCGGCGGAGAATGTGGCGAAGCTGGAGGCACTGGCTGAGCAACAGGCGGACTTGGCTCAGCAGGCTCAGGTAAAGGCGCAGGACTCCGCGCAGAAAGCAGCCAACGAAGCTCGTTCGCTGGCGGAGAAGGCTGCGGAACTTGCGAAGAAGCAGGACGCCATCGCCGAACAGGCGAAACAGGCCGACACGCCAGCGGAGCAACAGGAAGTGGCGAAGGCCGAGGCGCAGTTGGCGCAGGAAGCGGCAAAATTTCAGGAGGCCGCCCAACAGTTTCAGCAACAGAACGCCGGTGAATTGAACCAGGACGCGGCTCAACAACAGATGGTGGAGCAGGCGAAGCAGGATGTGGCGCAAGGTCAGCAGGATGCACAGCAGGCCCAGCAGCAGGCCGAGCAGGCGGCAGCGCAAAATGCACAGCCTCCGCAGGCCCCGCCGGCAGCGAACCAACAGCAGGCGCAACAGGCCGCGCAAAAAGCGCAGGAACTCGCGAAGAAGGCCGAGGAGTTGGCCAACAAGCAGGGCGAACTCGCCAAACAAGCCGCGCAGGCGGACACCGCGCAGGAGCAGCAGCAACTCGCGCAGGCGGAGCAGCAGTTGGCTCAGGAATCGCAGCAGTTTGCGCAGCAGGCTCAGGAATTCCAAAATCAGAACGCCGAACAACTCAACAAGGACGCTGGCGACAAGCAGCTTGCGCAGCAGGCACAGCAGGATGCGCAGGCGGCGCAGCAGGATGCTCAGCAGGCGCAGCAACTCGCCCAGCAGGGGCAGCAGCAGTCTGCTCAGCAGGAACAGCAGGCGCAGCAGAATCCGGAGGTGAAGAATCAGCCTAACGCCGGTGCCGATGAAGCCGAAGCTGCGGGCCAGGAGGCCCAGGCCGCGCAGCAGGAACTCGCACAGGCGGCGGAAAACCTGAGTCAGCTTGCAGAGAATCTCGCGCAGGATGCAGCGCAGGCACCACAGCCGAATGCGGCGCCGCAGCCGGCGCAACCACAGGGGCAGGACGATGCCACCGCGAGCGCGCAGGAGGCGCAGGCTTCTAATCAGGAACTTGCTCAGGCCGCAGAAGCGCTTGATCAATTAGCTGATCAACTCGCGCAGGAAGTTGGTCAGGATCCCAATGCCGCAGTGGCGCAGCAGACACCGCAGGAACAGCAGCAGGCGCAACAGGCCGCGCAGCAGGAGCAGCAGCAGTGGCAAAAAGAGCAGGCCCAGGTTGCACAGGAAGCGGCTCAATTGAACGCGCAGATGCAGCAGACCAACAATCAGCAGCAGCAGCAGGCGATCCAGCAATCGGCCGAGCAGGCGGCGCAACTGGCACAGCAGGTGGCCAAGTTGGCTGAGCAACAGGCCGCACTGGCGGATCAGGTGGCGGCAGCGGACACGCCGCAGGAACAGCAGGCGCTCGCTGCGCAGGAAGGTCAAGTCGCCCAGCAGGCGCAGCAGTTGGCGCAGCAGGCGCAACAACTCACGGACAAGGCTGCCGGCCAGATTGACCAGAGCGCGGCGGCTCAAGAGGCCGCCGGTCAGGCGGGCGAGCAATTGGCCGAAGGTGCTGCAGAGGCCAAACAGGCGGGGCAGGAGCTGGCCCAGGCCGGACAGCCGCCGGCAGGTGAACAGCCATCGGGTCAGCAACCCTCCGGAGAGCAACCCGCCGGCGAGTCGCCTGCGGGAGAAGCCCCGGCCACGCCCGGCGAGTCGCAGGCCGCAGCGGCTGAGGGATCGCTCTCTGAAGCGGCGCAGGCATTGCAACAGTTGTCGGGTGCGCTGTCGGCGCAGTCCCAGTCGCTGGCCGCAGAATCCGCCGCGATGCAGGAGGGTGCTCAGGAATCTCAGCAGGCCGCGCAGGAAGGAAGCCAGCAGGGTCCGAACAACGCACCGCCCAGTTCGGCCAACGGTCAGCAAAGTGCGCAAGAGGCGGCGCAGGCGATGGCGCAGGCCGCGCAGGCTGCTTCCCGGAGCATGGGCATTCCTCAATCTGCGCGTCAGAATGCGCAGAGCAAACCAGGCCAGGGAAAAGGTCAGGGCAAGGAAATGGCCAACAAGCCCGGCGGCGAGGGCAACAAGCCCAAAGCCGGCGCGCAGCCGCTCGGTGCCGACCAGGCGATGCCGGCGGAATTGGCAAAGCTCGGCCTGACTCAGGCCGACTGGGTTAAACTTCGCGGCGTGCTGGCCGGAGCCAGTGGGGCCGATACGGATCGCGTGCCTGAGGAATACCGACCGCTGGTCCGGGCGTATTTCAGTGCTCTCGCGAAAGGCGAGCCGACCGGAGAGGAAGGGAAGCGGTAACCGGCAGCATGGAAAAGCTCATCACTATGAAACTGTTCACACTCTTCATTTCTCTGGCTTTGCCGTGCGCTCTCGTTGCGCAGGAAGGCGGCGATGTTTTCAAAAAGTACGAAGCCGATGTCAGCAAAGCTGTGGACCGCGGGTTCGAGTATTTGCTTAGCGTCGAGCAGAAGGACGGGACGTTTCCTGGAGGACACGGGCGCTCGACGGGCATCTCATCGCTCGTCGGCATGTGCTTTCTGGCAAAGGGGCACACGCCGGGCGTGGGACGCTACGGTGAGGCCATCAACCGGCGGCTCGACTACGCGCTGAAGAATACAAACGGCGAGGGGCTCATAGACAGCGGCGATCACGGAAACGGACCGATGTATGCGCACAACATCAGCACACTTTTTATGTCCGAGTGCTCAGGCATGGTGGATGCGGAGCGTCAGAAGCAAATAGACGAGAAACTCTCCAAGGCGATCAATCTTTTGCTGCGGGCGCAGGCGGTTCAGAAGAGTGAGCAGCATCAGGGCGGCTGGCGGTATCATCCGGGCTCGAATGACAGCGACCTTTCCTGCAGCGGCTGGGCGCTAATGGCGCTGCGTTCCGCGCGACTGAATGGCGCCCCGGTGCCGCCGACGGCGATTGAAGCCGCAGTGAAGTACATCAACACCAATTTCGAACGGAAGCTGGGTCATTTTGGGTACATGGACCCGCATCAGCATAAGGAGTCGCTGACCGGTGCGGGCCTGCTCTGCCTTGAGCTTTGTGGCCGCCACGGTTCGCCGGAGAATCTCAAAGCGGGCGAGTGGATTCTGGAGAACCACACAAAGCTGCCGAGCGCTGAGTTTGAGTCCTACGGCAACTACTACAACGCTCAGGGCATGTTCCAGCTTGGAGGCAAATACTGGAAGACATACGCAAACTGGATGTATCCCTATTATCTAGGAAAGCAGGAGGAGGACGGCTCATGGAAAGACAACCGCCTCGATAAAGTCTATGGCACCACGATGATGGTCCTGGCCTTCACCGTGCCGGCACGGCAGTTGCCGATCTACCAGCGCGACGAGCGGATTGATGAGGAGCAGTAAGCTCAGGCGTACTCCAGCCGGCAGGAGTGCGCGGAAAACCCGGCGCCAAACGCGGTGAGCCACAAGGAATCGCGAAGGCCGCTCTGGAGGGCTTGATGGAGGGCGATCAGAACGCTGGGGCTGCTCATGTTGCCGCATGAGCGCAGGACGTTTTCGGTTTCAGTGAGGCTGTGGCCCGGAAGAGCGTCACGAAGAGCCAGGATGACATCGCGTCCTCCGGAGTGGGCAATAACGCGGGAGTCGGGGGACATACCTGCCGCGAGATCGGCGTCGTGGAGTTGCTTCACCGCAGTGGCGGCAAGAGCGGGGACGCTGCGGTGGAGTTGATTGCGGAGGCGCCCGCCAGAGTTCACAAAGCGGATTTTCTCGCGGTGTTCAGGCTGATGGAGCGAGCGGAAACCATGTGCGCGCCAGCCGGTGCCGGCGCGGTCTTTTGTGCCGCGCCAGATCGTGGCACAGGCTCCGTCGCCGAAAAGGCAGAGGCTGATGAGCACTCCAGGATCGTCGTCCACGAAGAATGCCGCAGTGCAAACTTCCACGGCGACCACTGCGACGGTGGCATCAGGATGGGCAGTGAGAAAATGGCTCGCGGCCCGCAGTGCAGGAATGGCCGCTCCGCAGCCGAGGCCAACGAGATCGTGAAGCACGGCACCAGGATTCATGCCGAGAACTTCGGCGACGTGACTGGTGACCCCGGGGCAAAGGTAGCCGGTGCAGGTGCAGATAAAGAGCGCGTCGAGTTCCCCGGCACTGACACCGCCTTTGGAGAGGGCGGTGCGCAACGCGTCAGCCGAGAGGGCGGGAGCTGCTTTTTCAAAAGTGGCCGCGAGATCATGCGGTGCGGCCGAAACCATGGCGGCGACGTCTGTGCTCCATACATGCCGCTGCGCGATGCCGCTGTCGCCGGTCAGGATTTTTTCCACGAGGCCGCGTGAACGGGGAAGTAGTTTTTCCCAGGCCGACGAGGATGAGAGGAGCGAAAGGACTTCGCATTGGGAGACGGTGTGAATCGGCCATGCCGGAGCGGAGGAGTGGAGATACATGAGGGTAGTGGGTCAGCGCACTTTTTCAAAGAGCCACTGCCATGGAAGCAGTCCGCTGCGCGCAAGGAATCGCAGAGAGAACTGGCCCGAGGGACGCAGGAGGAAGGGGTGAAGCCACGCTGCCCAACGAAGGCGGGAGCGGAATTTTTGGTGGAGGGCCGTTCGTACGGACTTCACCGTTTCCTCCCACGCGCGTCGTCCCGAGGACCATGCGGTGAGGTGTGGCGCGGCTTCGAGGGCGGAAAGAATGGCCATGCTCATGCCGTGTCCGGTGAACGGCGGAATCACGGCGGTATGGTCTCCGATGCGCAGTGCACCATCATCCTGTGGCTGCCATCCGGTGAGAAAATGAGAGACTCCGCAGCGGGATGCCGGCACAGAGCCGGCGGCGTCAAGCCTTGAGGCGAGCTCCGAGAGGCCGCAGGCGCGGAGGCGGTCAGACAGGGCAGGGGAGGATGATTTGCCGAGCGCTGCGGGAAGCATGGCGCAGACATTCCCAGTGCCGTTTTCAATTTTCGCCAGGCCTGCGTATCCGCCCTTGCACAGGTGCATCTCAAGCCCGGCGTGCATTGGGAGATTCGTATAGTGCTCCTTTTGTGCAAACCATGGTGATGATTCTGCGCGCGAGCGCCCGGTCGCGATCACCCACCCCGCACAGCCGCCGGGAATGCTGACCCGATCGCCGCAACTAACTGTCCCGCCGAGCGCGGTGAGGCGGGAGGCCATGGTGTCATCCAGCTTCCAGCGTGAAATGCCGCGGGCGACCACTGGCAGATCGCGGCGAAGAATCAGCCGGTCACCGGAGAACCATGCGGCGTCATGGAGCGCCGGGCTTTCTACAAACACATCGTCGAGCCCGAGCGCGGCGAATTCCGCTGCGCCAGCGCCAGACAGAAATTCCCCGCAGAGCCTGTGGCGTGGGTAGGCGCCGGCTTCATGGACGCGAACCGGCACTCCGGCACGCCGCAGCGCAAGGCCGAGGGCAAGTCCGGCGACCCCTCCACCGGCGATGTCCACTGGTTGATTCATGGGGTGGGATTCATGGGGAATTACGGAGGAGTCGCACACGGTACGCCCCGAACGCGGTCCTGGATGCATGCTTATCCAGGGTGGCGAACTTTGGGCCGATCGCTTCCGCCAGTTCCGCACCCCGGAATCCGGCACGGATGCTGACGGTCATGTCATGGCGGGTGACTCTGTTGAGAAAAGGAGCCAGTAGCCGTCCCTGCCAGACGTGGACTTCCCGCCGGCAGGGCTCGCATGCGAGGATGGCCTGACAATTCGTGAGCAATGAGCCGAGCCGGCGCAGTGAGTCGTCGTCGAAATGGTGAAGCACGAGATTCGCCACCAAAATGCCGGTGCGTCCGAGCAGCGCCGCACCGGCTTCGCTCCAGAGATCCGCCTGGTGCCATGTCGCCCCCGCTGGCCAGCCCGAGGGCTGCGGAGCGAGATCAAGGGCATGATAGCGTGCCGCCATTCCGGGGATCCGACCGCAGACGCGGCGTGCAAAGCCGCCGTCGCCGGCTCCGATTTCAACGATCGTTGCATCTTCTCCGGAGCAGGAGGTCAATTGTTTTTCCAGCCAGCGGAAGTTGCCCATGACGGCATTGAGGAAGCGGAGGTCGCGCCGGCTGGCGATGGCATCAGGATGATCCGCGGGCAAAGAATCGAGCAGTTCTGGGACGAGGACGCGCGGCATAGAGCCGTTCCTCTACGGGAGGCAGCCTCAATTGTCGAGGCCGCGGGTTGCGCAGCGGGCCTGAACGCGTAGAGCCCGCGGGGTATGAGAGAAATTTCCATGGGAGTCGCTGGGGTCGGAGCCATCGGGCAGAATCATGCCCGGGTGCTATCAGAATTGCCCGGGGTGCGCCTCGCGGCGATCTATGACACTGACGCGACGCGAGCCGGGGAGATCGCGGCCCGTTTTGGAACCCGGGCGGTGACGACGCTGGAAGAGCTCGCGGCCTGCACGGACGCGGTCACCATCGCGACGCCCACGGTCACGCATTTTGAAACCGGGAGGCGGCTCATCGAACTGGGGCGGCATGTGTTGATCGAGAAGCCTATCACCGACAACACCGAGCAGGCGCTGGAGCTTGTCGCGCTGGCAAAGCAGCACAGCCGCGTGCTGCAGGTGGGACATATTGAGCGCTTCAATCCGGTGATGAGTCTGCTGGAGGAGCGTCTGACGCAGCCTAAGTTTATCGAGGCTCACCGGCTCTCGCCGTTCCCCAACCGCAGCATGGATATTGGCGTGGTCCTTGATCTGATGATTCACGATCTGGAAATCATTCTGCACCTCGTAAAGAGTCCCGTGGAGAGCATTGACGCGGTGGGAGTGCCCGTCATGACGAAGCGCGAGGATATCGCGAACGCCCGGCTGCGATTTGCAAATGGCTGCGTGGCCAATATCACCGCAAGTCGCATCAGTCCGGAGAAGCTGCGCAAGCTGCGTGTCTTCCAGAGCGATGCCTACCTCTCTCTCGACTACCAGGCGCAGGAGGGGAAAATCTATCGCCGCGGGCCGGCGGGTATCGTGGCTGAAGAGGTCACCGTTGAGAAAGACGAGCCGCTGAAACTGGAACTCGCGGCCTTCGCCAACTGTGCCCGCCACGGTCACCAGCCCAAAGTGGGCGGCCAGGAAGCGGCGGCGGCGCTGGAACTGGCCATTGAGATTACCCGGCGCATTGAGACGGCAGCGAAATGGGAAACGATACCCGGAGATACGGCGATGACAGAACAGTAGAAACGAGTCTGATACCGATCCTATGAATCGCCGAATTTTCCTCGCCTCTACCTTGACCGCCGCCGTTGCTTTCACCCTCAACGCTGCGGAGTCCGCGGCATCCCGCTGCTACGAGTTGCGCGTCTATTATGCCGCCGAGGGGAAGCTCGATGCGCTCAACGCCCGCTTTCGCGACCATACCTGCGCCCTCTTCACGAAGCATGGGATGACCAACATCGGCTACTGGATGCCGTTGGAGAATCCTGAGCGTAAACTCTATTACATCCTGAGCTATCCCGATCGTGCGTCGCGGGATACTTCGTGGAAGGCGTTCATGGATGATGCCGACTGGAAGAAGGCTTTCGCAGAGTCCGAGAAGGATGGCAAGCTGGTGGCGAAAGTGGAATCAACCTTCCTCCAAACGACGGATTTTTCGCCCGAAGTGAAGCCTGAGAAGAAAGAGCCGGCTCGTGTTTTTGAACTGCGCACCTACACGGCCAGCACGGGGAATCTGCCGCGGCTGCACGAGCGTTTTCGCAAGCACACCGTCGCGCTTTTTGCAAAACACGGAATGGAGAATTTCGGTTACTGGTCGCTGGATAAAGGCCAGCCAGGGGCGGACGACACGTTGCTGTATCTGCTCGCCCACAAGTCGAAGGAAGCCAGCGAAGCGAGCTTCAAGGCTTTCCGTGATGACCCCGCATGGGTCGCGGCGCGTGCTGCCTCAGAGAAGGCCGCTGGAGGTTCGCTCACGGTGAAAGACGGCGTGAAATCGGTATTGATGGCTCCGACAGATTATTCGCCCGCGAGGTAGTTCGACGAATCCATTCGCCGCATATGCCAGCCCGCCGCCCGCCGCCCCGGCTCTCTCATCTCACCTCCACAGGCGAAGCCCGCATGGTGGATGTGACTGCCAAGCCTCCGCTGCACCGCCGTGCCGTCGCCTGCGGGCACATTGCCCTGCGTCGTGGCACACTGGCACTGATCCGCAGCGGGAAGACTCCGAAGGGCGATGTGCTGGCCGTGGCGCGCGTCGCTGGGATTCAGGCTGCGAAGGAAACTTCAAGGCTCATTCCGCTTTGCCATCCGCTGCCGCTGTCGTCGGTGGATGTGACATTCGCCTTCGATAGTAAAGGTATCGCCATCACCGCCGCAGTGAAGACCACAGCTCCGACCGGCGTGGAAATGGAGGCGCTCACCGCCGTGTCCGTCGCTGCCCTGACGCTATACGACATGTGTAAGGCTGTGGACAAAATGATGATTATTTCCGGCATCCGGCTGGTGGAAAAAACAAAGTCGCCCGTGCTCTGAACCGCCTCCAATTCACCCCACTCTGGCAATGCTCAAGCTCTACACTTATCAGAAGTGCTCCACCTGTCGCGATGCCGTGCAGTGGCTCACGGCTCACGGCATCGCTTTTACAGAGATACCCATCCGGGAGACGCCCCCTCCCGTTACCGAACTCAAAGCCATGCTCAACGCCCGCGGGAGTTTGACCAGAATCTGCAATACCTCCGGCATGGATTACCGGGCTCTCGGCCTCGCTGAGAAGCTCCCCGGAATGACTCCCGAGGCCGTTATCGCTCTCCTGTCCGGCAACGGAAACTTGATCAAACGTCCCTTCGCCCTCGATCCGGAGCGCAGCGTTTACCTAACCGGATTTAAGAAGCCGGAGTGGGAGGCTGCGCTGTCCGCGACACCCGGTTGAGTCCGTTTTTGCATTGGCCGCCAGGCATCCCCCATGAAAGGCCCGCTGCTGTCGTCTTATAAGTTTCCTCCGGCGCTGGCGCTGGCTCTGGATGCCGCCACCGCGCAGGCGCGAGAGTGGAAGCAGAATTACCTTGGGGTGGAGCATCTTTTGCTAGGCATTCTCGAGACGGAGAATCCAGATGGTCCCGGCACTGCATCTCTGGCGCTGTTGGGATTGAGCCCGGAAATGGTCCTCGAGAAGCTTCTCCCGGCCGCTGCCGTCCCGACGGATCGCCTTGTGCCCCGTGCCATTCCGTTCACACCGCGAAGTTTGCTGGTGCTGGATTTGGCGGCGAATCTGGCGCGTAAGTCCAGGTGCCCGCACATGGATGCCGGACATCTCATCCACGCAATCATGGAAGAGCGCGAGAGTCTCGCGGCGTGGGCACTCGCTGAAGCCTGCAGTGACCATCTGCCGACACCCGTGGCGAGCCTGCCGCAGCCGCACAGAACATTCCACGACTGGCTGCTTGTGGCGCATGGGGCTGTCTGGGAATTTCCGCGGGAAGAAGAGTCCGGGATTCTTGCTGCCCTGCGAAAGTTCGGACGGCTGCGCCCAGTCCCCCCGGATCTGAGCCTCGTGGTGCAGGATTTTCTGGTGGAAGGTTGGATCGCTTCAGTCAGGCTGGCCGCGATGAACTGCGCAGGCGTGATTCGTCTGGCAGTGTCCCCGGGCTCTTCGAGCGCTTTTTCCCGCGGGCGTCTAAATCATCGCCTCGCTGCAAAAATCTCCCGCTCCCTGGCTGCGATTCCTGGCTCCGTCCGCATCTCGCGGAAGGCTTTTCTTTCAGGCTGGCCAGAGACAGCGGTGGACCGAGCCGGCCGGCTGGAGCGTAGCAGATTCAGCGGGAAATCGCCCGTTTACGGTCTGCGGTGGTGGCAGCCCAGCGACGAGGGGGATTCCTTCAAGCTGTTTCAAGCCCTGGAACTATCAGGTCAAATTCCGCTCGGTCACTTTGCGAATTATCTTCTCTGTTTGCGTGATCCAGACGGGATTTCGCTCGTCATTGAGCAGGCGGAGAGTCTTGTCGCCACTGCGACGGCGCTGGTCCGTCTGGAGGACGCATCCACCGTCCGGGTGCCGCCCGCACTGAGTCTGGCTTTCGGACTGGTGCGTCCGGAGTGTCAGAAGCATGGTTTAGGGCTCACTCTGATTGCCGCACGGCTGTGGCTGGCCGTCCACCTGCAACGAATGTACGTCCATCTGGAAGCAACCACCCGCTCAAGACCATGGCTCGCTCGCCTCGGTTTTCGATTCATTTTGCACACCACGGAGACCGGCACTTTCTTCCACGGCACCTTACTGCTGGAAGATGAAGACGGAGATTTTCTTGAAGCCTGGCTGGGATCAGAGAACACCGCCCTCCTCGCTGGGCTCGCTGTGCGATTTCGGGGAAATGCATCGCCGGATTGTCCGGAAGCAAGCAACTCGCGAGCACCTTAAAGCCTCTCCGGGAAAGCAAAAGGGCAGCGGTTGGTGCCGCTGCCCTTTTGTAAGGATTCCGGTTCGAGTCAGGCTCAGCCGAAGATCTGCGTGACCGGCGCGCCCTTGTCGGCGACGGTGAACGGCCGCTTGCTCGGGCTGTAGATGATTTGGTCGAGCGGGAGGCCGAGTCCGTAAGCAATGGTGGCGTTAAAGTCCGGGGGAGTCATCTTGCCTTCCACAACTTCGGTCGCGTGCTCGTTGGTTTTGCCGTAGGCCTGCCCGCCCTTCACGCCGCCGCCGGCGATGAAGCCAGAGAAGGCTTTCGGGAAGTGGTCGCGCCCGTCGTTGTCGTTCACATACGGAGTGCGGCCGAATTCGGTGGTGAGGACGATCATCGTCTCCTCCAGCATGCCGCGGCGCTCAAGGTCGTTAAGCAGAGCGGAGATGCCGAGGTCGAGGTTAGCGGCCATGTTTTGCACGGCGGTGAAGTTGTTGGTGTGCGTGTCCCAGCCACCGAGGGTGACTTCGACGTGACGGACGTCGTTTTCGATGAGACGGCGGGCGAGGAGGCAGCCCTGGCCGAAACCATTCTGACCGTATTCCTCGCGGACCTTGGCATCTTCCATGCCGATGTTAAATGCTTTGAGGTCTTCGGAGCGCATGAGGCGGACGGCGTCTTCATACATGTCCGTGTAAGCGCGGACCTGCTTCGCGTCATACTTGCTGTGGAAGGCCTGGTCGAACTTGCTGGCAAGCATGAGGCGGTCGTCGAATTCATTTTTGCCGACGTGGGCCTTGCTGTTTGGAACTCCGTCGTTGGGGCTGCCTACATAGAGGGGGGCATACTTGCTTTCCATGAAGCCAGCGCCGCCGCCGACGGCGCCGCCGCCGATGCAAACACTGCCCGGAAGCGTACGGTTTGTCTTGCCTTCCATCCGCTGGAGCCATGCCCCGATGCCCGGGTGCTGGATGGTGCCGCGCATGGTGTAGCTGCTGTGCATGAAGTAGTTCCCCTGTTCGTGTGCGCCCTGCGTGGTGGTGAGGCCGCGGACGAGACAGACTTTGTCCATCTGTTTGGCGAGGAGAGGAAAGTACTCGGAAATCTGGACGCCGTCGGCCTTGGTGTTGATGGCTTTAACGGGACCGGAGACTGCTTCGCCGGCTGCCGGCTTCGGGTCAAAGGTATCCACGTGGGTCATGCCGCCGGACATATAGAGATAGATAATGTTCCGCGCGGTGGGCTTGCGGGAGGGGGCGGCGGGCGGTGGGGTGACGACGGGAGAGCCCTTTTTCTCAGCGGCATGGCCGGCGAGGGGAAGCATGGAGGGAATGATGCTGACGCCGAGCAGGGACTTGCTGGCGTAGTTCATAAAGCGCCGGCGGCTCAGTTCGTCTGTATTGCGTAGGAAGGAATCGTTCATGGTGTTGTTTGGTTTTTTGGGTGTTTGGAGAGTTGTTGGTGTGAGCTTTGATTATTGGACGAAGACAAATTCGCGGGTGTTGAGGAGTGCCCAGATGACGTGCTTCCAGCCGTCCTTGCCTTTGGCCTGGACGGTTTCAGCGACGATGGCTTTTTCCAGATCGGTGGCTTTGCGCCCGTAGAGGCTGAAGAAGATGGCGTTCGTGCGGCCCTCATCATTGCTGGCCCCGTAGAAGCGCGTCATCATCTGCGTCTTCTCGTTGGAAATCTTCTCAAAGAGCGGGCCGTTCATCAGGTCGAGCGCCTGACTGACGGTGGCTTCCTGCACCGCGTTTTCGATGATCTCGCGATTCGACTGACCGAACTCACGGAGAAAGTGTCCGCCGGGTGCCGGTGAGGGCAGTTCTGAAGCGCGGTAGAATTCATCGCCGTAGCCATTCCACTGGCTCGCAGTCTGAGTGTCCATGACCGGCTCCGGTTTCTTGTCCTTGTCATCGGTCATCATGCCGGGAGTCCGGATGGCGCTGACAAACGCGCCCTTCGACTTGCCTCCGGTCATTGCGAGAAGTTCGGCGCGGGCTTTGTCAGCGATACCATCGCGCCCGTCGTTGGCCTCATTGAGTGCCTTTTGAGCAGCCTGGATTGCCTTGGCGTCGGTAGCTACGCGGGCCTTGGTCAGGTTATCGCGGGCGACCTGAGCCTTGAGATCCAACTGGTAGTCCTCCTCGGCGTATTTCTTTGCCACATTTATGATGTCGGTGGAGTTTGCCTTCTCGATCATCTCTGCCTCCTTCTTCAATGACTCCAGCGCGCCCTTGTAGGCGGCCCCGCGGAGGCGCATGTCGGGATTGGGGATGACGAGGGTGCAAATGCTGTCCCATACCTGCTCGGCGGTCATGCGGCGCAGCACGGGGCCGGGGAAGTAGTAAGGCTTATCCTCCGGCACATCTGACGTGGTTGACTGCCGCTGGTAGGTCTTTGTATTATACATCGCACGCAGCATCTTCTTGATGTCGTAGCGGCTGTTGCTGAATTGGCCCGCGAGGAATTTCATGAGCTGCGGGTTGGAAGCCACGGTGTCCTCTTTCCAGTCATCAAGAGGCTCCACAAGGCCGCGGCCCATCACCCGCTTCCAGAGACGGTTGGCCATTACGAGAGTGAACCGCTCATTGTCCACGGCCGTCATCCACTTGGCGTACTCGGTGCGGGCCTCTTTCTTGCTGCTGACTTGTTTGCCGAAAATGGTATGCATTTCGACCGCTTCCCCGGCTTTGGCATCGTCGTATTTGTAGTCCATCGGCAGCGTCAGGCCTTTGCCCTCCTGCTCTCCGACACCGTTCTTCAGAGGTTCGAGGATGCCGTCCACAATGCGCTTCATGGAAGCCGCCACCCGGGTTTTGGACTGACTGCGGCTCTTCGCCATTTTGTCGAGATCCTGCTGCACGTCTTTCATATCCTTCTCCAGACCTTTGCTGGCGACCGTCTGAGTGCTGACGTTGAAGGTGTAGGCCGCCATCTCGTAGTAGTCCTTCTGGGTCCACTTATCGAACGGGTGATTGTGGCATTGTGCGCAGGCGAGGCGGGTGCCGAGGAAAATCTGCGTCGTGTTCGACATGTTATCGAGAGGCATTCCGGCATCGCGCAGGTAATAGCCGACCGCGCCGTTGTCCCACACGTAACCCTCGGCGGTGACCAGTTCGCGCACGAACTGATCATAGGGCTTGTTGTTGCGCAGTGCGTCTTTGATCCACGCGGCGTAGGCCTGGCCGCCTTCATTGTTGTTCCCCATGTTGCTCTGCACGCGGAGGATATCAGCGAACCAGTTGTACCAGTGGCTTACGTAGCCTTCGGAATCAATAAGCTGATCAATGAGCTTAGCGCGTTTACCGGCATCGGTGGAGTCCAGAAACGTCCGGGCTTCTTCCATGGAGGGGATCCGCCCGATGATGTCCAGGTAGGCGCGGCGGACAAAAGTCTCGTCAGTGGACGGCGCGTTTGGAGTTACCTTGTGGGCCTTGTAGCCCTCCTCAATAAGGGAATCAATGCGCTCACTGATTTGATCAGCGCGAACGGCAGAAGTGGCCGAAGCCACAATGGCCACAATGGTCACAGGAAATAACAGTCTCAAACTCATAGGTGGTGGAGGAATTGGCTGGTGTGTGGATGGGGGGCCGGGAAACTAAGCTGGGAGTATGACTTAGATCAAGAACTTTAGCATGCGGGAATCCCCTATTCGCACATCGGGGAAATCCGGGAGGGGCAACCTGCGGAATGGTTTATTACCCGTATATGCTTACAATGAGAGGTTGGGTTGGGATATTCAAAACGCCTCGCTTCAATCCCTTGGGCAATATGTCCCGCCCGGCGAGACGAAGTGATCCTTCGCCTGCGCCGACCTGCCTCATTGCCAGGCGGAGTGGCGTGGACTCGTGCCACTCGATTCCAGGGTGTTTCCCGGTTCAGAACCCGGGCAAATGGGAGCGTGGCATGATTTTCGCAGAGAAGAATACCCGTGGCCGCAAAAGGCCCGCTTCAACACCAAACCAAACCAAAAACCCAGCAAAACCATGAACGCACTCTCTACCTCCAGCCCCCTCCGCGAATTCGGATTTCTCCCGGGTCGCCTCTATAACCTCGCCGAGACCCTGTTAGGGGAGTCTCCGGCAACAGCCAGACCCTGGATGCCACCCGTGAATGTTTCCGAGGATGATCACGCCTACCGCATTTCCGTAGAACTTCCGGATGTCCCCAGTGGCGATGTCAAAGTCGTCGTCCGCGACGGCATCCTCACCGTCAAAGGCGAGCGCAAAGCGGAAACCAAGGCCGAGGGCACCAAGTATCACCTTGTGGAGCGCACCTACGGCAGCTTTCAGCGCAGCTTCAGGCTGCCGAAGGACGCGAACGGCGAAAAGGTCAGCGCTGAGTTCAAGAACGGCGTCCTCCTCGTTAGCATTCCGAAGCGCGAGGAAGTGAAGCCGCGCGAGATCGAAGTGACCGTCAAGTAAACCGCTGCATAGAATCTCCGGCAGGTCTTCAGGGGGCCTGCCGGCGGCAGGGGGGCCGGGTGAGCATCGCTTGCCTGGCCCTTTCTGTCGAGTGGCTTCCGAACCTCCGCCACGGGCTGCTTCAGCAATTTCTCTCCCGCAATTCCCTTGCCTGTTCGGGTTTCGCCAGGCAAAGAGGCTGAGCATGAGCCATGGCCCTGTCCATATTGAATCTCCCGCACCGGATGCCGTGGAAGCGGTTATCCGGCTCATTCGCAAAGGCCGCCCACTCACGGCGCGAGCGTTGTTTCCAGACATGGAAACCAGCGCCCGGCATTGGCACGACGCGAAGACGCTTACAACCGCTGCACGGCTCGGAGAACGGCTGGGGGCCGGACCGGTTGCCCGCGGATGGCACCGGCTGAATTTCCGCCGTCACCGGGACGATGACGTGTGCTTCCTGCACCGGGGTTTTGAATTGGGCTACACCCTGGGCTTTCCGCGGGCGCTGCGCATGATCGAGGCCCGGCTGAAGCGGCCCGGTTTGCTGCCGAAACACCGCGCCGACCTGCTGGCGCTGGCGGCTGGATTCCTCGGGGCGGTTCGCGATTTCGAGCGCGCCACGCGGTTGCTTGAAGAAGCGCTCGCGCTCCGGCCTAGCGAACCGTGGCTGCTCGTCTGCAAGGCTTCGCTGCTGCGTAATCAGGATCGTCGAGAGGAAGCACTGGCCGTCTGCGGCGAGGCGCTCTCCGTGCTGCCCGAGTCTGGCAATGCCATGGAGCAAGCCTCCGGTCTGCTCATCGAATTGAACCGCGAGAGCGAGGCCGAGCGGTTGCTCCAGCATGGCTGCGGTCTCACAGAAATCGCCGACCTGCGCTGGCAGCTCTACATTTATTACAGTGAGCGCGAGCGGCCCGAGGAGGCGCTGCACTGGCTGAACGAATATGAGCGCCATTCCCCGATGCTGCCGGAGAAAGCGCGCACATCCCTGCGCGGCAACCGTGCCGCGCTGCATTTGCTGCGGGGCGATCTTGTGGCCGCAAAAGCAGACGCCGCTGCCTGCGGCAGTGAATACTACAAGAAGCTGGCGGCGAATCTGGACCTGCCGCGAGCGCCGCAGGCTGCACGGCTCCGGTTGCCGGTCGGCTTCGTCCGGCAGCATCACGTGACTTGCGCACCCGCGACGCTCGCTGCGCTGGCGGCCTATTGGGGCAGGCCTGCGCCGCATCCGGAGATCGCCGGGAAGATTTGCTATGACGGCACCACAAACTACAGCGAGCGTCAGTGGGCGATAGATCAGCAGTTGGATGGCCGCGAGTTTCGTGTGACGCCGGAGGCGACGCGCGCCCTCGTGTCGCGCGGCGTTCCTTTCACGCTGGTGACAACCTGGACGACAGGCGCGCACCTGCAGTCGGTGATCGGGACCGACGACCGGGCGGGCCTGCTCCTCATTCGCGACCCGACGCATGCCCACTACGCCGAGGCTCTGCTCGACGGATTTCTCAAAGACTACGAAGCTCACGGTCCGCGAGGCATGCTGTTGC
>JANOZA010000407.1:0-5168 GCA_031429155.1 Verrucomicrobiota bacterium
GCGCTTCACGTCATCCGGCACGTCGTCCCACGAGCGCTTCGGCGTCGCGCCGCTGCTGAGGTAGTAGCGGATCTTGTCGAAGTTGATGGCCTCCAGGTCCTTCGTCGCCCAATGCGTCGGCATCGGCTTTTCGTTGAAGACCTTGAGAGCCCGTTTGCGGAAATCGCGCACCCAGTCCGGGTCGTTCTTCACGTCGCAGATGTAATCAATGGTCGCCTCGCTGAGGCCAAAGCCGGCGTCGTAGGTGTGGTTTTCAGGATAAGAAAAGTCGCCCGCGGTGCGGTCAACATCCACGGCGGCGCGGGTGTCGGTATCGAGTTCAGGAGTGTCGAGGGTAGCATTCATATTTTTCAGTCCGTTTAGTTTAGTTCACGCAGCCTTCAGCCAGTCGTAGCCCTTCTCTTCCAGTTGGAGAGCAAGGTCCGCGCCACCCGACTTTACGATCCTGCCGTCGGAGAGGACGTGGACGACATCCGGTTTGATGTAGTCGAGGAGGCGCTGGTAGTGGGTGATGAGGAGAATGCCGCGCTGGGGGCTGCGCATGAGATTTACGCCTTCGGAGACGATCTTGAGCGCATCAATGTCGAGGCCGGAATCCGTCTCGTCGAGCACGGCATAGCGTGGTTCGAGCATGAGCATCTGGAGGATCTCGTTGCGTTTCTTTTCGCCGCCGGAGAAGCCCTCATTCACGCTGCGTCCGGTGAAGGAGCGGTCCATTTTGAGCGCGTCCATCTTCTTATACATCGCCTGGTAAAACTGCACGGCATCAATTTGCTCGCCCTCCGGCAGGCGCGCCTGAAGCGCGGCGCGGAGGAAGTTGGCGTTGCTCACGCCGGGGATTTCCATGGGATACTGGAAGGCGAGGAAGAACCCGGCGCGGCTGCGCTGATCCACGGGCATCTCCAGGAGATTGCGGCCATCCATGAGGACTTCGCCTTTGGTCACGACATAGTCTTCGTGACCGGCGAGGACTTTGCTGAGCGTGCTTTTGCCCGAGCCGTTGGGACCCATGATGGCGGCGACTTGCCCGGCGGGAAGATCAAGAGTGAGGCCCTTGAGAATTTCTTTGTCACCGATGCTGGCGTGAAGGTCTTTGATTTCGAGTTTCATGTGTGGGGGGAAAGGTCAGGCGCGGCGCGCGGGTTTGGCGGCTTTGGCGCACTTGGGGCAGAGGCCGCGGAGGGAAATTTCCAGCCGGTGTACCACCGAACCGCGCGGCAGGCTCAAGGCCGCCTCGGGTGCCTCACAGAGATCCACGTCGGCGACGGAGCCGCAGCTCTCGCAGTGGAAATGGCCGTGTTCCTTGAGATTCGGGCAATAGCGCGAAGGCCCGCGGTCCAGATTCACCTGCTTCACCAGCCCGCTGTGGGTCAGGGTCTCCAGGCAATTATAAACCGTCGCCAGCGAGATGCCCGGCACGCGAGTCTTGGCGCGAATGAAAACTTCCGTCGCGGTCGGGTGATCGAGTTGCTCCTTCAGCACCTCATAGACTTCCCGGCGCTGCTTGGTGAGCCGGTACTCCGGCCCGAGCGCCAGCGTCGTCGCTGGTGCGGTGCCGGATGGCGTGGGAATGGAGTTGCGGGGATTCATGGGCGGGGAAGGGGCATACGTGCGTGCGGTGACTTATCAAGAATTATTCTAATTAAAGTCAATTCGGGCGGCGGTATGCTTCTGCTGGGCAGCGAAAGCCGGCCCGGCAGTGCAGCGTTTATAGCTCCTCATGCTGCTTTTCTTACGCTCGAACTTCCTCTGCTGCGCCATGTTCATAGGCTGGGGGACATTTTCAATCTCAGCCGCCGCCCCCACGGGACGTGCCGCCAGTCCGGACAATCTCGAACTCGTGAGGCAGATTCACGCTCTCATCGTGAAGAACAGCACGGAGAAGGATGCTGCACAAATGAAGGCCTACGCCGGCACCATTCCAAAGACCGGCAAGGAATACAGGATGGTCAGTATCCCCGGCGGGGAGTTTCTCATGGGCAGCCCGGCAGCGGAGAAAAACCGCAGGCCCGACGAAGGGCCGCAGG
This sequence comes from Verrucomicrobiota bacterium, assembly GCA_031429155.1. GTDB lineage: Bacteria > Verrucomicrobiota > Verrucomicrobiia > Verrucomicrobiales > V1-33 > V1-33. The sequence continues at coordinate 2,028 of JANOZA010000407.1, forward strand.
TGAAGGTGCAGGTGGATCCCTTCTGGATGGGCGCTTACGAAGTGACGTGGGACCAATATATGCCGTTCATGGCGGCACCGCAGCCGCGTTACAAAGACGGCGCTGTCAAAGGAGAGTCCGGCTCCACGATAGTGGATGCCATCAGCGGGCCGACCTCGCCCTACACGGATATGACTTTCGGCATGGGAGAGAAGGGTTATCCCGCCATCTGCATGACGGAGCACAGTGCGCTGAAATTTTGCCAATGGCTCAGCTCCCAAACGGGGCACTTTTACCGGCTGCCCACGGAGGCCGAATGGGAATACGCCGCCCGCGCCGGCACGACGACAACGTGGTTCTGGGGCGATGACGAGAAGCTCCTCGGCGACTATGCATGGCACTTTGAAAACAGTGCCGTGGATAAAGATTCGACCACCCATCCCGTCGGCCAAAAGAAGCCGAATCCGTGGGGGCTCTACGACATTTACGGCAATGTCACCGAGTGGACCCTCGATCAGTATGCGCCCGACTGGTATGCGAAGCTTACCGCGCAGCAGGATCATGCGAATCCATTCAACAAACCCGTGCTGCGGTATCCGCGCAGTGTCCGTGGTGGATCCTATGACGACGATCCGAAGGACTGCCGCAGCGCCAGCCGGCGAGAGAGCAGTAAGCACTGGAAGCAGCAGGATCCTCAACTGCCCAAAAGCCTCTGGTACCACACCAACGCCTACTTTCTTGGCTTTCGCATCGTCCGCCCGCTCAAAGTTCCCTCCGCAGAGGAAATGCACGCCATTTGGAATCTCGGTATCGTCGGTGAGGACAAGTGACTCCGCGATTCCTCATCTTGCAATGCCCGCAACGTCGCGGCAGCCTGCGGCCATGCATTTTCTGATCACTGCCGGCCCCACGCGCGAGGCGCTCGATCCCGTGCGCTACCTGAGCAACCGCTCGTCCGGGCGCATGGGATTCGCGCTCGCGGCTGCGGCCGTGGAGTCGGGGCACGGGGTAACGCTCATCGCGGGACCGGTGGCACTGACCACGCCGCCGGGAGTGGAGCGGGTGGATGTGGTGTCGGCGCAGGAGATGTTTGAGGCGGTGAAATCGCTGCTGCCCGCAGCCGATGCGGCGATTTTCTCCGCCGCTGTGGCGGACTATCGTCCGGTGAATCCTTCGGAGCAGAAGATCAAGAAGTCCGCCGCCACGATGACTCTGACGCTGGAGCGGACGCCCGATATTCTAGGCTCGGTGCGCGGTGTGTTTGGCTGGCGCGGATACCTCGTTGGTTTCGCGGCGGAGACGGAAGACCTCGTCCGCCATGCCACTGAAAAACTGGAGCGGAAAGGCTGCGATCTTGTGGTGGCGAATGATGTCTCGCAGCCCGGCATCGGGTTCGATGCGGCTGAAAATGCCGTCACACTGCTCTCCCGTGACGGCAGCATCCGCGAATTGCCGCGCATGGCGAAAGATGCTCTGGCCGCTCTGCTCATCGGGCAGATCGCAGCCGGCAAATAGCCTCCTGGCTCTGCCGTTGCCGTTTGGATTGGGTTCGCCGAATCATCCGCCGCGCACGCAACCCTGCGCCATTCCAACTATGAATCGTCTCACGCTGCCGCTGCTCGTGGTCTGTCTCGGACTCGCCGCCTTTTCCACATGGAGCCAACTGGAACGCTCGCGTCTTGCTGAGCGCGTCGCCGAACTGGAGCAGGATTCCGAGAACCAAGTGACGCGCGTCAGTGCCGAGCGCAAAAGATTCACCGATCAGGCTGCCAAACGGGAGAAGGAGGTAGAAGCGTATCTGGATTCCGCTGCGCCGCCGGACAAGTCCACCGCTGCGACGAAGCCTGCCGATCCCGGGAAGGAGATGATGGACGGCATGGCAAAAATGATGAGCGATCCGAAAATGCGCGACGTGATGAAAACCCAGGCGCGGATGGGAGTGGATATGATCTACCGCGACCTGTTTGATTTGCTGAATCTCCAGGAGCCGCAGCGCACGCAGTTTGAAAAGCTGATCATGGAGAAGGCCACTGCCGGCATGGAGGCCGCGTTTGCCATGATGGGCGCCGACAAGACCCCGGAGGAACGCAAGGCTGCCGCCGCCGCCGTGAAGAAGCTGATGGAGGAATCCGAGGCCAAAATAAAAGACCTGCTTGGCAAGGAGGACTACGCGAAAGTCCAGCGCTACGAGGATTCCCAGTTGGAGCGCATGCAGCTCAAGACTTTCAGCGGCAATCTCGCCTCGAAAGATCTCAACATGGATGAAGCCACAGAGGCGAAGCTGATGGACGTGATGTATCAGGAGCGGGAGAAGTTTCCTTTCGCCAGCAACTACGTGGACCAGCAGAATCCCGACATCACGCGTTTTACCGAGGAGAACTCTGCGCGCTTCAATGACGAATACACCAAGCTCAACGAAAGCATCGCGAACCGCGCCGCCGGTGTCCTCACTCCGCAGCAACTGGAAGTCTTCCGCGAGAGCCTGACCCAGCAGACGAACATGATCAAAATGCAGATGGAGATGGGCGCAAAAATGTTCGGTGCCGCGGAGAAGTAAGCGGGGCGCTTTGCGACTGGGAGTGGCGGCATATTGCCGCCAATTGAAGACTCCTCGCCGAAGGCGCAAAATTCCCGGCGGGCCTGACCGCGGCGAATGCGTGCGCCTTTGGCGGAAAGCTGAAAATGGCGGCAATATGCCGCCACTCCCAGTGGTGCCCGCCGCCCCGGCGGATTCCAAATCACACTGGACACCCCTGCGCACGGCATGAAAGCTCGCGGCCTATGAACACCTTCAACGAAAAGCTGGCCAACGACCTCAAGGACGCCATGCGCGCCAAAGACACGGTCGCCATGTCCTCCCTCCGCGCGCTGAAGTCGGCCATCAAGTATGCCGCCGTCGAGAAACTTGGCGCCGACGGCGAACTCAACGACACCGACGCCCTCGCCATCGTGCGCAAGCAGCTCAAGCAGCGCCGCGATTCCGTCGAGCAGTTCACCGCCGGCAATCGCGCGGACCTCGCCGACAAGGAACTGGCGGAAATCGCCATCCTCGAACGCTATCTCCCCGCCGCCATGAGCGAAGCCGAAGTCCAGCAACTCGTGGACACCGTCATCGCCGAACTCGGCGCCACCGGCAAACAACAGATGGGCCAGGTGATGAAG
>JANOZA010000408.1:0-5531 GCA_031429155.1 Verrucomicrobiota bacterium
GAGGCGAAGTATTATCCGATCGTCAATATCCCGGTGCCTCCGGGGGTGCCGATGCGGCCGGGCGGGATGGAGATTCTGCCGGATGGACGGCTGGCGGTGGGGACGCGGCGCGGGGACATCTACTTCATCAAAGGCGCGTTCGATTCACCCCCGCAGCCGGACTATCATCTGTTCGCGAGCGGTCAGGATGAAATCTTTTCGCTCGCATGGAAGGACGGAGCGATGACGGCGACGACGTGGGGTGAGGTCACGCGCATCTCTGACACCAACGGCGATGAAGTCGCCGACCGCTACGACACGCTGACGAGCAACTGGGGCTATGCCGAGGGGCATGAGTTCGCTTTTGGTTCCAAGCCCGATGCGGAGGGAAATATCTGGGTGGCTCTGGGGTTGAGCGCTTCGTATGAATCACACAATCTCTTCCGCGGCTGGGCGGTGAAGGTGACGCCGGATGGGAAGATGATTCCGGTGTGCAGCGGGCTGCGGAGTCCGGGCGGCGTGGGGCGAATGCGGAGGGCGCGATGTTCGCCATCGAGAGCCAGGGGCCGTGGAATGGCTGCTGTTCGCTCAAACATCTCAAGCCCGGCGGCTTTCTCGGACATCCGGCTAGCTATAACTGGTATCCCTTCGTCCCCGGCATGAAAGCGCCCGCGCTGGAGCCGAAGAGCGACTCGCGCATGGGCGTGGACAAGAAGCGCGTGAAGGAACTGGTGCCACCGGCGGTGAAGTTCCCCTATATCAAGATGGGTCGCTCGATCTCCGGCTTCCGCCTTAACAAAACCGGCGGCAAGTTCGGGCCGTTCGACGGCCAGCTTTTCCTCGGCGACTACACGCAGAGCATCATCATGCGGGCGACGACGGAACTGGTGAACGGCGTGTGGCAGGGAGCGTGTTATCCGTTCCGCGAGGGACTGGCGACGGGGATCATGAATGTGGAGTTCTCACCGAAGGGGCAGCTCGTCGCCGGCGGGTTCACCACGAACACCCAGTGGCCGGTGCGCGGGACGGAGCCGTTCGCGCTCCAGCGTATTGACTGGAATGGCGTCGTCCCCTTTGAGGTCAAAGAGATCAACATCAGGAAGGACGGCTTCCTCGTCACCTTTACCAAACCGGTGGACCGCAAGGCCGCGGCCACGCCCGGGGCCTACGGCGTCACCACCTACACTCACATTTACCACGGAGCCTACGGCAGCCCGGAAGTGGACCAGACCACGGCGCGCGTCCTCGCCGCCGAGCCCTCGCCCGACGGCCTCAGCGTGATGCTCCGCCTCGACAAGATCACGGAAGACCACATCCACGATTTCGACTTCAGCAAAGTCACCGCGCCCGACGGCCAGCGTCTATTACACACGAGGGCGTATTACACCGTGAACGAAATCCCCCGCGACTAGCGCCTCGCGTTGCGCGGGTGCGGCGGGTGAAACGCGGAGACGCGCCCCATGCTCACACCGGGCGAGTGATCGTCACCGTATTGCTGGCCCGCTCATTGCCGTCCGCGGTGATGGCGTAGATGCGGTAGCTCGCCGTCACGCCCGGCGCGCCGAGACCGGCCAGGGTGTCGAAGTGTGATGGCTGGCCCACATCCACACTGGCCACGATGTTCTCCTCATCCGCGTCGTAGTCAGGGCCGGCCACATAGCGGAACTCATGACGCACCACGCTGGCGCTCGTGCTGGGGGTAAAGTCCAGGCTAGCCAGATTCGTCGTTTCATTCCATGCCCCGGTGGCCTCCGCCGCATCCGGCGTGCCGCCTGGCAGCGGGGAATACCGCGGGATGGTAGCGTTCAGTTCATGGCCCGGCGGCAGCGCGCCCTCCACTGCGGCGCGGTAGTCCACCAGCCACGGGCGAATGTCATCCTGACGTTTATTGCGCGTCCCCCGGGCATTGCGCAGGCGCACTTTCGCCGGCTCCAGTTCCTTGTTCAGATCCTTCAGCGCGGTGATCTCCGTGCCAAACACCGCCCGGGTCAGATCCGCCGGCGAGGGGGCCGCCGGGGTCACCTGGGTGAAAAACGTCACCGGCAGCGTCACGCCTGCGGGCGCAGGCACCGTAGCATTCATGCGCGTCCACAGGTCCGCGGCATCATCCAGCGCCTTCTCCACGTGCGTCCACTGCGCGCCGGGGCCGGGCATATCCGGCACCGCCCGGTCCAGCCCCTGCGCCGACCAGTGATTGCGCACATGGCCGACGATCTGCGCCAGCCGGCCCAGCAGCGTCGTTTGTTTCAATACCATCACCGCCCGTCCGATCTCCGCGTCGTTCGCTTTCACCTCCACATCCGTGCGGTCCGCGGCCAGTTGCCCCCGGAGCGTAATCAGCCCCGCCAGCGTGCGGTTGCCCTCCAGAATGAGCGCCGGCTTGAGGTTGGCCGCGCGCACGATATTTACCGCCGTCCAGTGTGCGATGATGGCATCTATAGTCGGCGGATACGAAGAAGGTCCAGTGATAGGCATATTGTTGGGATGTCAGGGTTTTGGGTAAATGTCAGGCAACAGCGCCCGGCATGTCCGCACTCTCAACCCTGGCATTTTGCCGCGCATGTTATTTCTGCTCCCTGATTGCGGCGTGGCTGCCCCCTCGCAAGCGCCGCCTTTCCCGCTACGAACACGGCCCCAAAAAATGCCCCCTGTGCCCGGACGAACATCAGAGCGCTGGCCGCGTCCTGTCGGCCTTGATCGTGGATGGCAGGTGCTGGTCATGGCATCAGGGATAGAACGAGTAAGAGTGAAGGCCTACATTCTGTTTGTAGCCGCTCGGGTAACGCTCACTCATAATCAGTCCGTTAATCTGGTAGATACCAAACTGCTCCGAGTAACTCAAGCAATCCTTCTGATCCGCTGGAATCGCCGACAAGTCGCATCGCTCAAAACTGACCTCCGGCCGATACATCGTGAGGAGAAGAGAAATGTCGGTGAATCGGCAGTTCGTGAAGCGGACGTGACCCATGACCATCCCCTTGAACGTCCGAAGGTCTATCGGCTCGCCAATATCGCTGATGTGAAAGCCAATCGGTTCCTTGCCGCTGAAGAACTTCAATCCCAGTCCACGGAGGAGGCCACCCAACGTCGGGTCTGGCGAGTCGGCTGGGTCGTGATAGATCGTTGCGGTCGGGTAGCGGCTCTTGATCCGCCAATATGCGTTGCCTCGCGTAAAGAAGTAGCCCGCTGTAAGCACGACCAATGTCGTGAGAATGATGAGCTTCTTTCTATGCTTCATGGCAAGTGACGCTGCTCCCTGGCCGAACGTCTAAGCGCTGGCACCGCTGGGGCGGGGCAGCGCGGGGCTCGCAGGGTGAGGGTTTGAAATACGGTGAGTCATCGAAGAAAGGAGAGAGCCCGGAGGCTTGCCAGCCGAGCCTGGTTTGGGGCTCCGCCCAATGCTCACCATGGTCATTAGGCCACGTTCGTTGCCCGTTTGGCGGCGGAATGCCATTTCTTGATGTAGTTGTCGGCAAGGTGCTCTGGCGAGCGAGCAATGAACCCGGTAAACCAGCGAAGCAGGCCATCCCACGAGTCCGAATTACCGGGCGGTAAGAGCGTCCATCTCAGCTCCTCAAGCGTCCAATTGGATTTCGCGCTGTTGAGAACCATTGATGTAGTAATCCAGTTGTCCGCCGTGTCGGTGCCTCCTCGTGCAATCGGGACAACGTGATCGACCGTAGGAAAGAGCTCCCAATAAATCATGTGGCTGGCGTCCATCTTCCAATTCGGGTGGGCTGGGAACTCCGCTGGAAGTAATCGCGAAAGTAGTCGGAGCACGCCGGGAAAGATAAGCTGCGTGCCGGAGTAGCGGTCTATAAAGCCGTCGCGGATGAAGACTGAAGTGGCCGCGAATGCACTGAACGAACGCTTGCTGGCGGGTTGGGATGCGAAGGGATAGTCTCTCCGCGCAATCTCCGATGCTTTGTGCGTGTCGCCCTCGGTAAGCGCGTCGCAGACGCTTCTAACTATTTGGGTCTTGTCAGAGAGAGGCGTCATAGTGGCCGAACGTCTCAAGCGCTGGCAGCCTCCGGGCGGGGCAGCGCGGGGAACGCAAGGTGAGGGTTGGAGTTACGGTGAGTCATCGAAGAAAGGAGAGAGCCCGGAGGCTTGCCAGCCGCGCCTGGTTCGGCTTGGTTTGGTCGATCAGTCATGGCCGTCTGTCTCAAGTGCGAGGATCCGTGAAACATCCTCAAGTCGAGTCTTGGCGATCCGGTAGTTCGGGTCAATCTCCAAAGCTTTCAGGTAGCAGTCTCGAGCTTCGGAGTACCGCCGCACGGCCAACAGATAACCGCCAAGGTTAAAGTATGCCTCGTCGATACAGCCTTTCGGACACCGAGTGGCGCGAGTGGTGAAATCAATGGCTCGATCTGTATCGCCGGCCTTGAAGGCAACAGAACCCGCGAAGATCAGAAAAGTCGCTTCATCCGGGTCCAATTCGTGAGCGGCCAAGTGATGTCGAATAGAAGCATCAAAATCACCCAAGCCCTCGCTCAAATGGCCCTTTCGTCCTAAAACCCACTTCATCGCCTTGGGTGGGCAGACTCGCTCAGCGTGGTCGATGGCGGCCTTCGCCTCTTGATAACGGCAAAACGTCAGCTCGTGCGTGGCCAGGTCGAGCAGGAGTCGGTAATCGTCAGGATGAACATCAAGCTGTCGCTGGGTAAGCTCACGACTAAGTCCGTGAAGCTCTAGCTTGTCAGCTTTATCGCACAGGGCCTTGAGGCTATCGGTCATCGCGCGTCAGGGTTAGCCGAACAGTGTTAATATGTGTCCAGGTGGACAGGAACGCAAAAGGGGGGGCGGACAGTGTGCATGGGGGGAGGGGCTGGATGGACGGGGGCGGGGGCGGCTGAGGGTGTCCGGTAGGGGTGGGTTTGCAATGAAGGAACTGTCCGCAGGTGAGGGGGCGGCGGGTGTGCGGCGGGGATGGGCAGGGGCTTGTCTCTGCACGGGTGGGGCTGGGAATGGATCGTTCGAGTGTGTGCGTGGTTCTGGCGGAGTGTCGCTGCCGTCGTGGGGGTGGGGAGGGACGGGCTTTGGCTCGTCGGGGGCGTGGGGTGGCCGCTGAGGGCGGAGTGGATCGGCGTTCCGGGGAGGGCTCGGGCCGGGGCTGGGGGGCTGGTTTCGTGATTTTACCTGTAGGTGTCCGTTTATGAGCACAAGTTTGATATAATTGCAGTCAAGATTAAGGTGGTTGTAGTAAAGATGAAGGTCAAAGTGGCCAAGTATAATACGGCGGTGCAAAAGTGCGCGTTGATGGTTGCAAAGATTGGTCTGATACCGGCAAAGATTAGCTTGATACCAGATGTTTTTTGTCTGATACTGCGACATTGAGGTGTATAAGGAGGCTTGAGCTTGCGTTTTGGGGCGGACGGGGTAGGGTGGTGGGTATATGGAGATGTTGGCTTATTCAGATTTGCTCCCGTTGCTCGATGGGGTGGGGGCGGCGTGGGAATTGGTGGACTCGGCGCTGGCTGCGGTGCCGGGGGCGGGGCCGTTGCTGGTGCTGGATGGGGTGGACCGGGCGGGACTGGGGGCGTTGCGGGTGG
>JANOZA010000409.1:0-4535 GCA_031429155.1 Verrucomicrobiota bacterium
GTTAGGTGGTTTCTTTCAGTGGTATTGGAGACGCTCCGCAGCGGGAGGGCGGGGCAATGTGTCAGAGTCGCGCAAAATGGTCAAAACATTTTGCACGGCGGCGCGGGTGGAAAACGTGACCGCACGCGAGCGGGACAGGCCGGAGGGGGGCTGGCGGACCTGCCGCGGGGTCCGGCGCGTCTGGATGGGGGGTGCGACGCGTGTCCGCGCCGGGCTGGCAGACCTGCCCGGAGGGCCGGTGCATCTGGCGACCGGGCAGGCCCGTGTCCGCGAGGGGTTGGCGGAAGTCCGCGGGGGGTGGGAGCACATCGGCAGTCCCCCGGAGCGTGTCCGGGGTAGGTCGGGTGCGTGTCCGGCATACCTCGGGTCAATGTCCGGAGGGGGTCGGGTCTCACTTTTGAGAGGTTTTACAGGCAAAAGAGGCCTCCAGAGTCGCCGGACGGGTGAGGATTTAATGCGCTTCTACTTTTAGGCCGACCGGCGGGTCCGGGCGGGGCGGTGGATACGCGGGCTGGTGGGGCAGGCCGGAGGCACTGCGTTACGGCAGGCCTGAGGCCTGCGTTACGGGCTCACACCTTCTCCGCGAACTGCGCCAGAATCTCCACCGTCAGGCCCAGCTTCCCGGCGATTTTCTCGATCTGCCCGGCCTCCGGCAGTCCCATCCGCCGCGCCTCCCGCCACGCCCACGCGATGTGGGTGATGATTTCCATCCCGTCGTCCTTGTGGCCGCGCTGAGCGAGAATCATAGCGATGTTGGTCCGCCCCACGATCAGCGCGCGCACGTCGCCGAGTTTCTCATAGACGGGCAACTGTTCCTCGCGGCGGATGCGCAGGGCCTCGTCGAGCTGGCCGCGGGCGCTGAGAATGTCCGCGATCTGCCCCATCGTCACCGCGCGGGAGCGCACGTCGCCGAGTTTCTCATAGACGGGCAGCTCTTCCTCGCGGCGGATGCGCAGGGCCTCGTCGAGCTGGCCGCGGGCCATGAGAATGTCCGCGATCTTCCCCATCGTCACCGCGCGGGAGCGCACGTCGCCGAGTTTCTCAAAGACCGGCAACAGTTCCTCGCGGAGAATGCGCAGGGCCTCGTCGAGCTGGCCGCGGGCCTTGAGAATGTCCGCGATCTTCCCCTGCTCTACTGCGCAGAGTCTCGCGTCGCCGAGTTTCTCAATGACGGGCAACTGTTCCTCGCGGCGGATGCGCAGGGCCTCGTCGGTTTCTCCCCGTATCGCAAGAAGCGTGGCCAAATGGTCGAACGTCTCCGCCCGCCAGGGGAGCGCGGCCTCGTCACCTTCCGGGTAGTGTTGCAGGAGGGCGGTGGCCTGCTGCTCCGCGGTGACATTTTCACCGAGAGACTGGAGGAGGTAGAGTTTTTCATCCCATGAGCGGGCCCATTCCTGGAAAAGAGCGGGATCGGGCGTGGTCCCGGTGAGTCGTTGTTCCAGCTCGGCGAGGCGGGCGCGCTTGGCCGGGGCGTCGAGGTTGGAGAGCCAGGTGTAGTTCCGGGAGAGGCTGCCGTGGTCCATGCGGACGGCAGGGCCGATGTGCTCCCCGGTGAACTCGAGTTCATGGCTGACCCATGCGCGGAGATCCGGTCCGTGGGTGAGGACGCGGACGACGGTGTGCTGGGTGAGCCAGAAGACGAGCGCGGTGCCGGGAAAGGCGGCGCGCCAGCGCTCCCGGCTGCGATTGAGCACGGCGAGGAGGTGGTCGGAGCCAGGGGTGCTGTCGGCGAGCAGGTAATCCAGCCCGGTGATGAAGACGGCGCCGGTGGCATCGGGGGGGATGGCGGCGCGGGAGGCGGCCACGGGATCGGTGGTGCCGAGGCCGAGGTGGGCCTCATGGAAGTGGAGCCCGTCGGCGAGGAGCCGCTGACAGAGGGACTCCCGGAGGCTCGGGCTGCTGCACGCGACCATGGTGAAGGTGGAGGTGCCTGCGGAGAGCTGCAGGATGCGGCGGAGGGCTCCGTATTCGATGTCATTCCCGGAAACCATAGCGGTCAGGCCGGAGGGTCGCCCAGGAGGGGGCTGGGGGCGAACCATTCGTCGCCATTGGAATACTGGAGGAGCTGGCGGTTGAGCAGGAGGCCGCGCACGCGTTCTTCGGAGGCGGCATCGCGAGGCAGGCGTCCGTGGGTGGCGACTTGTTTGACGATCTCCCAGTCTTCCATGCTCATGGGACGGCGGAGGGTCTTGCGGGAACTGGCAATGGCGAGGTCCGCCTGCTCAGAGGTGAGGGGGAGATTGCCGTAGTTGAGGGCCTCGCGCACGAGGTGCATGAGCTGGCGGGGTTCGCCGCCGGAGGCCCGGATGAGAGTGTCCATCACGCCCGGGGCGAAGGCGTCGGTGTCCTCGTGCAGGTTGGCGAAGGCCATGCGCTTGCGGACGATGGTGCGCATGATTTCCATGCCATTCGCATAGTCGCCGTGCTCCGGCGGACGGGTGCGGATCTGGACCATGGGGACGAAGCGGGGGTTGCCATACCGGGTCTGGATGGTGCCGGCGATGCGCTGGTAGGCGAGGTCGAGGGGCAGGACGTAAACGACGTGGCAGAGGAGACCGCGGAGCTGGAGGTGGCGCTTGTCGAAGAGGAACTCGCCGGTGGTCATGCCCGCGGTGGGGTGACGGTCCCAGCCGCCTTTATCGAGGTCGTCCACGAGGATGACGAGGTTGGGGGATTTGCCCTTCTCTTGGAGTTTCTCTTTGGCTTCACCGATGACGGCATTGATGGCTTCGAGCAGGGAATCGGAGTCGGGATCAAGGGCGGCGCGGACCTGGGCGCGAACGGCGGGGCTTTGTTTGATGTGGGCCGTGACTTTGGCGATGCCGGCATCGAGATCGAACTCATCGAAGGTAACGTCGGACTTGAGGTAATCCTTGAGGCGGGTGCCGAGGGTGGAGAAGTAGCCGGGCTTGAGAAGGATGCCGTGGGTTTCCTTGAGCCACTTTGCGAGACCGGAGACGAGACCGAGAGCGAGGTCCGGGAAGTCCACCCCGGCGAGATCAATGGTGGCCTCCGCGAGCCAGTGGAAGACGGTGAACTGGCCGTCGCTTTCCAATTCCCGGGCCATGTGGGTGAGCTCCACGGTTTTCCCGCATCCCTTGTGCCCGGCCAGCAGACGGCAGACGGGACGCGCGGGATTGGCGCGACGGAGTTCCCGGATGAGCGGCGCTGTGATCTCGCCGCCGCGGGCTTTGTCCAGATCGACATAGAACTGCGAAAACGTGCCAGGAGAAGGCACGTCCGGGTCAAAGGCTGTATAAAACAGTTGCTCAGTTTCGGCTGACATAAGTGGGGCGAGGTTTCCTTTCCCTGTCTAAGCGCGCAACCGGGTTCACACGCCGGGGGCCGTCCTCCTGCGGGAGCGCCGCGGCGGTGAGGCCATCGGTGGCGAGGAGTTCGAGCAGGGCATCGTCTGCGGAGGGGCCTTCCAAGTGGAGGGTGAGGGTTGGGGCCATGATGGCGTGGTGATAGCGAATGGAGGCGGGGCTGTCCAGTTGAAGTGCGCGGGCGGGGGCTTCGGCTTCCCGGGCACCGGCGAACTTGAGGCGACGTGGCGTTTCTCCGTCGCTCATCATGAACGACCGGCACGGCGCCACCGTGAAGGAAGTCCAGCAGCCGAAGAGGTGGCAACACAGAAGCCTCGCCGGGCCCGGACAAGATGACTGAGGCAACTACTTCACCGGAGCCGCGTATTCGCTTCGGTTAAACTCCACATACTCCTGGGATAAGTCGCTGGTATAGACGTTGTAGCCTGCGGAACCGATATTGAGATCGATCGTGACTGTGAACTCGCGTTTGGCGACGGCTTTGCGCAAAAGCTCCACCGGCGTGCCGGCATCTATGCCGTTCCGGGTGGCGATGTGGCCGTCGAAGTAGATCTCGATCATGTCCTCGCGGATGCGGGCTTTGCTGTAACCGATGGCGTGCATGATGCGCCCCCAATTGGCGTCGCCGCCATTCCAGGAACACTTCACGAGAAGGGAATTGGCGACGGTCTCGGCCACGCGGCGGGCGTCCATCAGGGTGGCCGCGCCCTTCACTTCCACTTCCACGAATTTGGTCACGCGCTCGCCGTCGCCGACAATCGCCTTGGCCATCGTGAGCATGACCCATTCCATGGCTGCGCGGAATGCCTGGCACTGGGGGCCGCCGGCCTTGATGCGCCGGTTTCCGGCCGCACCGTTGGCCATGACCACCACGGTGTCGTTCGTGCTGGTATCGCCATCAATGGTGATGCGGTTGAATGTGTTCTGCACGCACTTGCTGACACAGCGGCGCAGTTCGGCGACACCCACATAGGCGTCCGTCGTGATATAGCAGAGCAGGGTGCCCATGCTCGGCGAGATCATGCCTGCGCCTTTGGCGATGGCTCCGATGCGGATCGTCTTACTTCCCAGCGGAACGGCGATACTGATGGTCTTGGGCTTGGTGTCGCTCGTCATGATGGCGCGGGAAATGGCATCGTTGTTCCCGCGACCGAGCCCCTTGATGAGGTCAGGAATTTTCGGCGTCAGGCGGTCCATGGGCATTGGCTG
>JANOZA010000410.1:0-4419 GCA_031429155.1 Verrucomicrobiota bacterium
GCTCGATCCATTCAAAGGCCACCCGGCGGTTCCACTCCCCGCCGTTCTGCGTGGCGTTGGCATAGATGCCCTCTTTGATCCAGAACAGATCTTCGGGGTCACCGGTGATGCTGACAGAGGGGATGCTGCGCAGCGCCGCGAGCACCGCCGCGCTGTCCGCCTCTGCCGTGTCCATCGCGTAGTCGAGTGCATACGTGCCTGCGCCGCCCGCCGTGAAACTGCTGTTGTCGGTGGCGTCAGGATAATCCGCCGGCTTTTGCTGGGTGAGGATTTGCTGCGGGAAGATGTAGGTGCGGGAGACGGAATCGGAGGGCCGCAGACTGGCACCGGTGCGGGCGGCGCGCAGTGTGGTGGTAGCCGTCACCGCGATGGGAGCGGCGCAGACAACTGCAGCGGGATTTGCCGGATAGGGCTCGGTGCCGTCGGTGGTGTAATAGATAACCGTGCCCGCAATCTCCGGCCCCAGCGTAACCTCCGCCGGTGCCGTGAGGAAGGCGTCCGCCAGCGAAAACTCCGGCGCGGGCGCCGTTTGATTGATGGCGTCAACGAGGCTGGTGGCACCGCCATTCCCCATGCCCGGGGTGGGCGCGGCAAAGTAGCCGGCGGTGCTGCCGTCCACGCCGCTGAGCCCAAACGAGACATCTCCGGCCTGGACAGGGAAATCCAGTTCCTGACGGACCGTGCCGTCCGGCCTGACGAGCGCAAGGAACCCGCCTGCGGAGCCGAGTTTGAAATTCGTATGCAGCGCGCCGAATCCCGGGGGCCGCAGGTCTTTGTCGGAGGCGAAAATAACCAGCGCATCACCCGGCAGCAGCACCCGCAACGGAAAGGTCCACTTTTGCAGTACGTCGCGCGCGTCAGTGAGCGACCAGCCTTCGAGGTTCACCGCCAGGGTGCCAGGATTGCGGATTTCGATCCAGTCGCGGAGCTTGCCGCTGTCATCCAGAATGCCGGTGTCATTTTTTGCGAGGAATTCGCTGATGAGCGGCTCGCCCTGCCCTTCTGCGGACGGCGGCTTCCGGTAGCGTGCGAGAACCGCAGGCTCGCCCGCAACGAAGAATTCCTCGCCTCCCGGAAGCACCGCCACGCCCTCCGGCTTGCTGGTGGCATCGAAGGGCGTGAATCCCGGACGGTTGAGAAGTACATCACGGATGACGCGCCCGCGGAGATCAGTCACGAGGAGACGCTGGCTGCGGTTGCTCAGCAGGAACAGCGTGCGCTGCGCAGAGTCATAGCTGACATCGGAAAGGTCCGCTATCCGGGAGCCGAGCAGTGCCTGCGCATCGAAGAGTTCATCACAGCGCCCGTCCTGCGCGATGCGGAATACGTGTATGTCAGCAGCGCCATTATCCGCAATGCCGTCGCCTTGCAGCACGCCGAAAAAGGTGCTCGTCCGCGCATCCCAGGTGAGGCCTTCAAGACCACTGTTGTCGCGCGCCGCGAGATCGGCGGCAAACGTGGCGCTCACCGGCGTTCCCGCCGTGAGGACGATGCGATTTTCCGCACTGCCGACAAGCCGCGCCGCATGCCGCTCGCTGCCGATGCGCACCATGGTGATGCGGCGCAGGCGTTCCTCCGCGATGGCAAAGCGATCCTCCGCAATCCAGCAAATCGCCTCCGGGTCTTCGATTTCACGGCCGGGAACGGTGGACAGACGAATCATGCGCTGCACATGGCCGTCAGGGCTGAGTTCAAAAACGCGCCCCGTGCCGCTGTTCCGCACCGCAAAGAGACTGCGGGAGACCGGGTTCCAGGTCAGACCGGAGAGATCGTGCTCCACTTCACTGACTGCCGTGGTGTAAGTGGATGGCTGCGCAAGCCACGCCAGATAAGGAACGAACTCCGGATGGTTCGCCGCGGCCTCAGCGATATAATCATCCAACCGCGTGCGGCCATCGCCGTCAGGATCGGCCGCGCGGTCGTCCGTCGCAGTGCTGCTGCCGTTCGCCCGTTCCCACGGATCGGGCAATCCATCGAGGTCCGCATCTTCAAACAGCGGATTGGTAAGGGTGACTGCCAAATCATCGAAGAGAAGCGGCTGCGCCGTGCTGCCCACGAGCACGAAGGCATGGGTGGCGCTCTCCGTTGCATCCCAGAATCCGAGACCCGCGGCCACCATGTGCCCGCCGGCAAACAAATCCCAGGTCTTCGCCGCAAAATCCTGCCGCAGCGTCAGTCTGATCCATCCGGCCGCCACGTCCGCACCCGCAGCCAGCGGAAATTTCACACCCGTGCCCAGCCACGCCCCATCCTGCTGACCGTTGCCATTGAGCACCAGCAACTCACCCCCGCCCGTCACCCGCAGGAACCCCGCCACTGCACCGCCGGAGTCCAGAAACTCCGCTCCCTCGTGCGCCTCCGCAGCCACCGGTTGAATCCGAAAATCCGCAAACCTCACCTGCTGTCCAACACCCGCCACCACCGGGGCCAGGGAGAGCTTCACCTGCCCATAAGGGTCCGTCGGCTCAATCCTTACATGGCGAGACCCTTCATCCCCTGCGACTGACGCCGCCCCTCTTTCCACCGTCCATCCACGCTGCCCGTGGAGATTACCCGGTGTGAATTCCGGTTCCTCAAACCCGCACTGCACCGGCGGCGCGACCTGCTGAGCTTCAACGCTTTGCCAGGAAAAGCCCCCCCCCTAACACAAATAGCGCAAACTGAACACCGGGGAATCGGGCAACGCGCAGGCAGGGGACCCGAGTTGAAGTGCAGTCACTGGTGAATGCCTACAACGATCTGGTGAACGCGCTGCGTCGGTAGAATCCGGGGTGGGCAGAATAGAAAGGTTCGGAATGTAATGCCCAGGTTCCGGGCCGATCCTTTTTCCATGGCTCTGCCCATTACCGCCCCCCCCCTCACCGCCGCGGCGTCTGCATCGCCGCTTTGATGAATCCGGCGAACAGCGGATGCGGGGCATTGGGCTTCGACAGGAATTCAGGGTGGAACTGCGAGGCGATGTAATAAGGGTGGCCCTTCACTTCGATCATCTCCACGAGACTGCCGTCGGGACTGGTGCCCGAGACGGAGAATCCCGCGGCCTCCATTTGCGCGCGGTACTTGTTGTTGAACTCATACCGGTGGCGGTGCCGCTCACTGATTTCTGTGCCGCCATAGACGCGGTGCGCCAGACTGCCGGGTAAAATCTTCGTCTCCCAGGTGCCAAGCCGCATCGTCGCCCCGAGTTCCACCACGTCCTCCTGCTCCTCCATGAGACAGATCACCGGATGCGGTGACTTGTCGGTGAACTCAGTGCTGTTCGCGCCGGTGAGACCGCAGACATTCCGGGCGAATTCGATGGTGGCGATCTGCATTCCGAGACAGAGGCCGAGGTAGGGGATGCCCTTCTCCCGGGCATACTTCGCGGCGAGGATCTTGCCTTCCACCCCGCGATCGCCGAAGCCGCCGGGAATGAGAATCCCCTGCACGTCGCCGAGAAGATCCGCCGGCTTTTCGTGTTCGAGATCCTCTGCATCAACACGCACGAGCGAGACTTCGCAGTCGTTCGCCGCGCCCGCGTGGGTCAGGGCTTCATAGACGCTCTTATAGGCGTCCTGAAGTTCGATATACTTGCCGACGACGGCGATGCGCGTCTTGTGCGTCGGATTCACCACGCGGTCCACGAACGCCTTCCATTTCGTCAGGTCGGGCTCTTTGGTTTGCAGGCCAAGTTGTTCGCAGACGAGGGCGTCGAACTTCTCCCGGTGGAGCATCAGCGGGAGTTCGTAGATGGAATTTTTTACATCGCGCGCTTCGATCACCGCCTTCACCGGCACGTTGGCGAAGAGCGCGATCTTTTCGCGCACGTCCTGCTCCAGCGGCCATTCCGTGCGGCACACAATGACGGCGGGCTGGATGCCTATTTCCCGCAGCTTGGCCACGCTTTGCTGCGTCGGCTTCGTCTTCAATTCGCCCGCCGCCTTGATGTAGGGCACGAGCGTCACGTGGACGAAGAGCACGTTCTCCCGCCCGGCCTCGTGCATGAATTGACGCATCGCCTCCAGAAACGGCAGCCCCTCGATGTCGCCCGTCGTCCCGCCGATCTCGGTAATAATCACGTCAGCATCCTGCTTCTCGGCCACTTCCTTGATGCGGCCCTTAATCTCATCCGTGATGTGCGGGATGACCTGCACGGTCTTGCCGAGGAATGCGCCGTTGCGCTCCTTCGCGAGCACGGTCTCGAAAATCTGCCCGCTCGTGGTGTTGTTCGACCGTGTGAGCACGGAGTTTGTGAACCGTTCGTAGTGGCCGAGGTCGAGGTCCGTCTCCGCGCCATCGTCGAGCACATAGACTTCGCCGTGCTCGAAGGGGTTCATCGTGCCGGGATCCACATTCAAATAGGGATCGAGTTTTTGCATCGTGACCTTCAGTCCGCGACGCTCGAGCAGCGTGCCGAGCGAAGCCGCGGCGATCCCCTTG
>JANOZA010000411.1:0-6636 GCA_031429155.1 Verrucomicrobiota bacterium
CCCACACTCTCAAGACCGGCACCGTCATGCTCGCCGGCTCGTCGCTTTATCTCACGCCGAGTCCGTCCGCTTTCCGCGCCCGCACGACCGGCCCGCGCGGCGGACAGCGGCTATTTTTCCAGGACAACGGCAGCGGTCACCTTTCCAGCTTCGGCGAAACCCTCACGCTGAAGAACACCGCCGGCACCACGATGGCCACGCTGACCATCCCGCCCGCTCCGAGCGATCAGCAGCGGTTCCTCGTCATCAGCGAAATCATGTATCACCCCGAGCCAAACGGCGACGCCGAGTTCGTCGAACTGATGAACATCAGCCCCACCGTCACGCTAAACATGGCCGGCGTGAAGTTCACCGCAGGCATTGACTATAGCTTTCCTCCCGGCTCCACGCTCGGCCCGCTTCAGCGCGTGCTCGTCGTGAAAAACACCGCCGCCTTTGAAGCCGTCC
Organism: Verrucomicrobiota bacterium; assembly: GCA_031429155.1. Classification (GTDB taxonomy): domain Bacteria; phylum Verrucomicrobiota; class Verrucomicrobiia; order Verrucomicrobiales; family V1-33; genus V1-33. Next base: position 448 of record JANOZA010000411.1, read on the forward strand.
ACGGCACCGGCTTGCCCCTCGCCGGTCTGTTCGCGAATCTCAGCAGCCTCGGCAACAGTGGCGAAGCCATCAAGTTGGACGACGCCACCGGCAGCACCATCCGGGAATTCACCTACGATGACATCGCCCCCTGGCCCGTCGCCGCCGACGGCAGTGGCAGCCTCGTGCTCATCGCCCCCACCACCAATCCAGACCACAGCCTCCCGCAAAACTGGCGCGCCAGCATGACCCTCACCGGCAACCCCAACGCCGACGATGCCATCCACTTCACCGGCACTGCCAACGGCGACGATAACAACAACGGTTGGAGCAATCTCGTGGAATACACCTTCGGGCCGAATCCGGTGATGACCTCCGCCCTCACGCCGGACGGCCTCACGATCACGCTGCCCGGAATTCCCAACGCCGACGACAGCATCGCCGGCGCGGAAGTTTCCACAGATCTCGGCGTGTGGGTCGCCGCGGAACTCATCGGGAGCGACGGCAACACGCAGACCTACCGCGTCCCTGCGGCCCTCGCCGCTGGCAGCCGCGTATTCGCCCGCGGTGTGACCAGTCTGCGCTGAGTCAGGGCCTCGCCGCCGGTGGCTCAATCGAACCCGATCTCGCCGAAGCCGCGCATGAAGGGCAGCATACGGTCAATGCCAGGCTTCAACTCCTCTGCGTCGAGATTGTTGTCCTTGTTGGCATCGAGCGGCAGGACAAGCTGACGAAGCACGGCTAGTCCTCCTCCATCCGGGACTTTTACCTCCTGAGACACCTGACTGCGTACAATGGCCATGCTGGCGGTGTCGTTCTCAAACAGCCGCGCAATCCACTGCCCGGTGAGCGTGCGTTTGAGTGCCGTGTGGAGCGCGGCTTTCTCTTCCGGCGTGTTCACCATGACTGTGAGGGTCAGTGTTCCCATTTCATCGGTCGAGGTTGGCCCCCAGCGAACCGGTTTGGGCGGATGCTGGGTCTGGTGAGGATTGGTGTCGCTGTTGTCCCATGAGATGAGCGCGTCGAGCCGCGTGCCCGCGGGGAGTTTCAGGGGCTGCTTGAAGGCGTAGTCCTCCTGCCATGCGAAATCCCAGTCGGACATTTTGAGCAGCCACTGCTTTTCGCCGCTGGGCAGGGTGGCGGTCAGCTCCATGCGTTTGCCGAGGAAGTGGGCGTGGGCATTCACCGCGATGGCCTCGACATCCGCCGGCAGCACCATGCTGCTCTGCTTGATATATTCCTTCTCGCCCGCCGGGATGCTGATGCCGGAGAGGATGCCGAAGAATGGCGGCACCGGCACGATGGTCCACGGACGCGCCGTCGGTTTTTCCGAAATGTGAAACCCGACTGCCGAGCGGTCCTGCATTGGCTTTCCGGTCGGATGGTAGTGGACCTGGATGACGAGATCGGAGCCCTTCGGAAGGAGCCATGCGAGGCCGTAGGGCGCGGGCGCGAACTGGGTGCCCACATCCCAGCCGCCGAGATAGCGGAAGTTTCCGTTGCTGCGGCCCATGCCGTTGTAGCCCGGCGCGGGATCGGCGGCGTCGGCGGCGCGGGCCTTGCCTTTGGTATCCAGGAAATAGAGAACGTGATGCACCGCAGCGGCGGCACCGGGTTTCAACTCGATGGCGTTGACCCAGGTGTCCTGTTCCAGATTCAGCGGCATGACGAAGTTCCGGTACTGATCCGGCCCCTCCGCCGGGACGCTGAAGGCCTCGGGCATTTCGACCAGGAAGTCCGGCTTCCCCAACTGCCAGTCTGCGGGAAACTCCGGCTTTGGTGGAAGCTTCGAGGCCTCGCCCTCCGGCGTGCCGGCTTCCACCCACTGCTTGATCAACGCGATTTGCTCATCGCTGAGCGAGCGGTCGTTCGCATAGGCGATCACTCCGCGGTCAGCGTGCCACGGCGGCATCTGTCGGTTGCCGGTGACTTCCACGATTTTCTTCGCTCGCTTCTTCACCTGCTCGTAGTCCAGCAGCGTGAATGGCGCAGCCTGCCCTTCACGGTGGCAGCCGGCACATTTGGAAAACACGACCGGCGCTATGTGCTCGGTGAAGGTCGGCGTATCCGCTGCCGGGGCAGGGGAGACGGCAGCAGCGACGAGAAGGGCGAAGACGGGGAGGCGCGGGGTCATGGCGCGACCTTGTCGCACACTTGGATTTTGGCAATCCGTGGATACTTCTCCTGCCGGCCACCTGATTTCCGGGGAGGCGCAGCGCTTGACCGACAGAGGGCTCCGCCGCAGAGGCCGGTCCACTCACTTCTCTGTATGCATCGCTTCCTGTTCCTGATCCCTCTCCTGCTGTCAGCGCTTTCCCTCGCGGCGGCCCCGAAACCGAACGTGCTCTTCATCCTGTGCGATGACCTGCGGCCTGACGCGCTCGGCTGCTACGGATCGAAGCATGTGAAGACACCGAACATTGATGCGCTCGCCAGCGGTGGCGTTCGTTTCACCAATGCCTTCTGCACAACCTCCCTCTGCTCGCCGAGCCGGGCATCCATCCTGACTGGACTGTATGCGAACCGCCACGGCGTGCGCAACAATTTCACCGAGTTACCCGCCTCGCTTCCGCACTGGCCGGGTCGTCTGCGGGAGAGTGGATATGCCACGGCATACCTCGGCAAGTGGCACATGGGTGAGGAGAACGACGCGCCGCGCCCGGGCTTTGACTGGTTTGTGACTCACAAGGGTCAGGGCAAATACTTCGACACGGAATGGAGTGTAAATGGCGAGCACAAGGAAACACCAAAGGGCTACTACACCCACGTCGTCACCGACTATGCTCTCGCCTGGCTGAAGGAGCGCGAGGCCGGTAAGCCGTGGGCACTGTGTCTCGGGCAGAAAGCGCCGCACAGCTTTTACACTCCCGAGGAGAAGTACGCGCATACCTTCGACGCCGTGCGTGTGCCCTATCCCTTCACTGCCTTTGCCTTGGGGGGTAAACCGAAGTGGATCGAACAGCGGCTCGACACCTGGCACGGCATTTACGGACCGCTGTTCGACTGGCGGAAGAAGTTTCCCGACAGGAGTCCGGAGGCGGTACGCGATTTTGAAAACATGGTCCACGGTTACTGGGGAACCGTGCTCAGCGTGGACGACAGCGTGGGCCGGCTTATCGCCTGGCTCAAGGAAAGTGGTCAGATGGACAACACCCTCATCGTGTTCATGGGCGACAACGGTCTCCTCGAAGGCGAACACGGCATGGTGGATAAACGCACCATGCACGAGGCGAGCATCCGCATCCCTGTCATCGCGCGCGGACCCGGACTGCCGGCCGGCGAGGTCGTCGCGGAACAGGTGCTGGCGATGGATACCGCGCCGAGTGTGCTGGACTTCTGCGGTGCGCCCGCGCTCGAGAAAATCCAGGGCCGCTCGTGGAAAGCGCTCGCCAGTGGCGGCGACCCCGCGTGGCGCAGGTCGTGGTTCTATGAATACAACTACGAGAAGCAGTTCCCCTACACGCCGAACATCCGCGGCATCCGCACTGAAGAGTGGAAGTTCGTCCGGTATCCGCACGGCGACGGCTCGCCAGACAAGCACATGGCCGAACTTTATTACCTCACAGCCGATCCCGGTGAACTTCGCAACCTCGCCGAATCGAAAGAGCACGCGCCTGTTCGCAAGAAACTCGAAACCGACCTCGACGCGCTTCTCGCCGCCGAAGGCCTCACTCCTGACAAAGATAAAATGCCGCTCGATGAAGGGATTAAAGCTCAGCTTCCCGACCAGAAGATCCGCTGAGGCCGGCCCGGAAGTCCATTATTCTCTACTCTTCACGCCATGAAATTCACTTTCCAGCTTCTCGTCGCAGCCTGCTTCGTTCCATATTTCGCGCGCGCTGCGGAAAATCTAAACGTGCTGCTGATTTGTGTGGATGATCTGAAGCCCGTTGCCGGCTGTTACGGCGGCACGGCGAAGATGCCGCAAATGGACCGGTTGGCGAAACGCGGCCTGCTGTTCGAGCGTGCCTACTGCAATCAAGCCGTCTGCGCGCCGTCGCGGAATTCGCTGATGACGGGACGACGCCCGACGACGCTTGGCATCTACGACCTCGGCACCAATTTTCGCAAAGTCGCGCCGGATGCCATCACTCTGGCTCAGCATTTCAAAGCAAACGGTTGGCGCACGGAGGCGATGGGCAAAATCTTGCACGTCGGTCACGGCAATCACGAGGATCCGGCATCATGGAGCTTGCCGCACTGGCAGGCGAACAGCATCGCTTATTTGCTGCCTGAAAGCCGCGCGAAGGAGGGCCTGACCAAAGAAGAAGCACTCTTTGCAAACAAGTCGGCAGGTAATCTGCCGCGGGGCGCGGCGTATGAGTCGGCCGATGTCGCGGATGACGCCTATCCGGACGGAAAGATCGCGAACGAAGCCATCGCCCGGCTGCGCGCGGCGAAGGAGCGCGCGGACACCCCATTCTTCATCGCCGTTGGATTCCTCAAGCCGCATCTGCCTTTCTGTGCGCCGAAGAAATACTGGGATCTCTACGACCGCGCTGCCTTCAAGCTGCCGGAGCGCCGCACGCCGCCTGACGGAGCGCCATCGTATGCGCCCCAATTCGGCGGCGAGTTGCGGCAGTATAAAGACATCCCTGAGAAAGGAGAACTGGCCGAGGATCAGCAACGAGTGCTCATCCACGGCTATCACGCGGCGGCGAGTTTCATGGATGCCCAACTGGGCAAGGTGCTGGACGCGCTCGACGACACTGGTCTCGCGAAGAACACCGTCGTTATCCTCTGGGGCGATCACGGCTGGCATCTCGGAGATCACAGCATGTGGTGCAAACACACCAACTATGAAGAGGCCACGCGCATTCCGCTCCTCATTGCCGGCCACGGCATCGCGACCGGACGCGTGCCGGGGTTTGTCGAAACCGTGGACCTATATCCCACGCTCACCGAACTCGCGGGCCTCCCGCTGCCCGCAGTCCTCGACGGCCGCAGCTTCGCCGCCACACTCCGCGATCCCGCCGCCGGCACGCGCGACTACGTCACCCACTGCTACCCGCGTGGCGAACGCCTCGGACGCGCCATTCGCACCGCGCAGCACCGGTTCGTCGAATGGAAAATCCCCGGCGCCGCCGCGGACACCGCCGACATCGAACTCTACGACTACACCGCCGATCCCCTGGAAACGAAAAACATCGCCGCCGAAAACCCGGAGATCGTGACCCGCATGAGGGCGATTCTGGCTGAAAAATTTCCCGAAGCGAAACCCCAGTGGCGCGAGAAAGCCCCCGCACCAAAGCAGGACCGCGCCGCTATGTTCACCTCCCGCGACAAAGACAAAGACGGCAAACTCACCCGCGAGGAATTCCTCGCCAATCAACCCGACCCCGACAAAGCCCCAGCGCGTTTCATCCAGTTTGATGCCGACAAGGACGGAGTGCTCAGCCGGGAGGAGTTTATTGGTTCCGGGAAGGCTTCGAAACCATGAGCCGGCTTACGCTTTTTTTCCGCTCGTCCTGGTGTCAGGTGCGCTCTCCATCGAAAACCATTTCGACTTACAAGCATTCAAAATGAGAGGATGCGAATCGTTTGCTTTTGAGCGCCAGCAATGGAGGCCACATCCAAGCATCACCGGAAGGTGGCGGCTACCGCAAATTACGGTGACTAAATTTGCGTTTCCCTACACCGAGCCGCGACCATTACACACGCCGCACTTCTTCTTCCCGTGGCCATGACAGTGGTGGCATTCCTTGAAGTCCACGAAGATGACTCCGCCGTCGCTGACACGGCCTTTGCCTTTGCAGCGCGGGCATGTCGCCGCGCCACGGCCATCGCAGGATTTACATTTCATGGCTTCTGTTTCAGGAGTTGGTTGTAATCAAAGTAGGACATGTTGCGGTAAAATGTTCCGCAATTGTGGCATCTCCAGCCGACATCACTTTTGAGGTGGATGAAGCTGTGCCACGTCGGGTTCTTCTTCTCACACTTAGAATGGCTGCAGGTCATTTCTAGCTGTTCGCTGAGAGTGGGGAGTTTCATAGTGCAGGGCGGAAGTTATGCTGTTTCTGGGGCTTGGGTGGGCGCTCACAATGATCGAACTTAACCCAGCCCAAAATCAATTTCATGCTCCCCTTCAGCGGCGCTGTAAGTCTCTGTTTTGTGGCACCATGGACAGGTGTGCTCTCCGCCATCCCCACAGCAAAAGAGAGCATTGCAGAAGCCACATGTTGCCCACGGCTTGACCCCGCAGTGGGGGCA
>JANOZA010000412.1:0-9117 GCA_031429155.1 Verrucomicrobiota bacterium
TCGCCTTTAGCGGCAAACTCATCACCTACGAACTCGCCACCCGATTCCTCGCCGACCACATCAACGGCGATGTCTATTTCAAAACTCACCGCCCGAACCACAACCTCGATCGCTTCCGCGTCCAAGCCGCTCTGATTGAGGAAATAGACCGTCAGTCGGGTCAGATGCAGGAAGTGGTAGGAAACTACGCCGGCTGAGTCGGCGGTGAGCTGACATGAAGCTGGCACTCTGTGGCCCGGCGACCATATCCCGCGCGATTCATTCCTGTTCCCGGTCCTCTTGACTCCCGATTCCCATGTCGCTGCCCATCTACGAAATCGAATCCGCGCTGCTCGCCTCCTGGCGGAGCATGCCCGAGCGGCGGCGGTTCGTGATTGAGGCCCCGACGGGTTCAGGGAAGTCCACGCAGTTGCCGCAGATGCTGCTGAAGAACGATCTGCTCAACGGCGGCGAGGTCGTCATTCTCCAGCCGCGGCGGATCGCGGCCCGGATGCTCGCGCGGCGTGTCGCAGAGGAGATGGGCGTGCGGCTGGGTGACGAGGTCGGCTATCAGGTGCGCTTCGAGGGCGCAGTGAGTGCAAAAACGCGCATCCGTTATGTGACCGAGGGCATTCTTCTGCGGCGCATGATGGACGATCCTCACCTGCGCGGCGTGACGGCGGTGATTTTCGATGAATTCCACGAGCGTCACCTCTACGGCGACATCACGCTGGCCCGCGCGATGGATGTGCAGGAGAAGCAGCGACCGGATCTCGCCATCTTCGTCATGTCGGCCACGCTCCAGACGGAAGCGCTCAACGCCTGGTTGCATCCCGCGACGCACCTCATTTCAGAAGGCCGCACCTTTCCCGTAACCATGCGATACGCCCCACAGCGCAGCACCGTGCGCGGCGAAATCTGGGACCATGCGGCGCGTGTTTGCGGCGACGCCATGGCCGGCCAGCGCGAGGGCCACGCGCTCGTCTTCATGCCGGGCGGCTACGAAATTCGCAAGACGCTCGATGCGTTATCGCGCGAGAAGTGGGCGAAGGAATTCGACCTCCTGCCGCTGCATGGCGAACTCACGCCGGCACAGCAGGACGCTGCCGTTACCGACACCGGACGCCGCCGCATCGTGGTGGCGACGAATGTGGCGGAGACTTCGCTGACAATAGACGGCGTGCGCGTCGTGGTGGATGCCGGCCTCGCACGCATTGCGTCGTGGGACGCCAATCGCGGCATCAACACCCTCACCGTGAATCCCATTTCCCGCGCCAGCGCCGACCAGCGCGCCGGACGCGCGGGCCGCACGGGTCCAGGCGTTTGCTGGCGCCTGTGGAGCGAGGACAGCCACGGACGTCGTCCCGCTGCGGAGGTGCCGGAGGTGCTCCGGCTCGATCTCGCGGAAGTCATCCTGACATTGAAAGCCGCCGGCGTTCCTGATCTGGAAACCTTTCGCTGGTTTGAAAAGCCCGACGCCCGGGGCATCGAACGTGCGGTGACCCTTCTGCACGAACTCGGTGCGCTGGATGCCGTCGGGGCCATCACTCCAACGGGTCGCCAGCTCACTCGTTATCCGCTGCATCCACGTCAGGCCCGCATGATGGAGGCGGCCGGAGAGCAGGGTTGCGCGCCGGCCATCGCGCTCTGCGTGGCGCTGCTTCAGGGGCGATCACTCTTTATGCGAGGCACCGACGGACAGAAGAAATTCCAGACGGCGGACGACTGCAGTGACTTCCTCCCGCTCCTCCGCGCATGGCAGGCCGCAGCGGACCGGAGGTTCCATCCTGACGCCTGCGGGCAGTTGGGATTGAACGGCAAAGCTGCCTCCGAGGCTGGGCGTCTCGCCGAGCGACTGGCGCAGACGGCGGGCGCAGGTCCGAAGGATTCCACCGAGCCTCCCGGGCGCGAAATTCTGGCGAAAGTCATCCTCACCGGCTACTCCGATCAGGTGGCGCGGCGAACGAGCGTCGGCGGCAGCGCGTGCGACATCGTCGGCGGACGGCGCGGCTCCGTGGCCAAAGACAGCGTCGTCCGCGGTGAATCGCTGCTCGTTGCCGCGGAGATCGCAGAAGTGCAGGGCCGGGAATTGCAGGTGACGCTCCAGATGGTGACGGAACTGGAGGAAGACTGGCTCGGCGACTTGTTCCCTGACGACTTCGCGCTGGTTAAGGCTCCGTTTTTCGACACCACCCAGCGTCGCGTCATCCAGCGCGAGCGCGTCACCTTTCGCGACCTCGTCATCCGCGAGCGCCAGAGCGGCGAGCCTGACGAAAACGCCGCCGCCGCCATTCTTTCCGACGAAGTACTGCGCGGGAATCTCAACCTCACCGCGTGGGATGAGAACACGGAGCAGTGGTTCGCGCGCCTCAACTTCCTGCGTCGCGCCATGCCGGACCTGGAACTCCCCGACTTCACTGACGACGACAAGCGCCTCGTGCTGGAGGAACTCTTCCACGGCTGCCGCAGCTACAAGGAAATCAAAGATCTCTCGCCGCTCCAGGCGCTGCGCGACTGGCTCAGCCATTCCCAGGCCACCGCCCTCGACCGCCACGCCCCACCGCGCATTGAATTCGCCACCGGCCGGCCCGCGAAAATTGATTACACCCGCCCCGAGGAGCCCAGCGTCGCTGTCTTCATCCAGCAACTCTTCACGCAGAAGGACACGCCGAAGATCGCCGCCGGACGCGTCCCGCTGGTGCTCAGCATCCTCGCGCCGAATCACCGGCCTATCCAAGTGACGCGCGACCTCGCTGGGTTTTGGAAGAATCACTACCCCGCCATCAAAAAGGAAATGGAGCGCCGCTATCCGCGGCACGAGTGGCGCGAAATGTAGAGGGAGCAGCCTGCTCCCTCGTTGCTTCCCTGCCCGAAGAGGGTTCGAGGGGGCAGGCTGCCCCCTCTACGCTTCAAAACGAGTAGCGGTGTCTGTCGGGATGCACATACAGCGCGAACTCATTTTCACTCAGTTTCGCCTTCACCGGATTCTGCTGAATGTAGCGCGAAACCCGATCGAAGTGCGGGCCGTCGCGGATGAGTCGGTTGTAGTAGTCTTCCTGCCACAGTTCACCGCTCTGTCCGAGTAGCCGATTGATCCGAAGACTGGTATAGCCTTTCCAGGTGTGCAGCAGTTGTTCCATATGCCACCCCGGGCACAGGGAAGTGAGGGTGTGCACATGATTGGGCATGATTACCCATGCGTGATGCACGCAGCGCTGACCATCGAAGCAGTGGAGGTTTTCTTCGACGATGCTTCGGCATTCGGGCTGACGGAGGACGCAGGCACCGAAGCCGGCATCCAGCCAGCGTTCTACCCTGGCAGAGAATCGCTGGTGGTATTCCCTCTCGGTTTCTTCGGACCACGGTTTTGGATTCTCGAGAAGCCACTCGGTTCGTTCCTCCATCCATTGGCGGCGCAGGTGCCCGGGGATGGAGTCGTCGAGCCGCCATGTGAAGAAATAGGTGGCTCCGTCCTGTTCCCAGTGAGGGAGCTTGTTGAGAGTCTTGCGGACGGGCTGGTGGGGATTTGCAAAGTAGATCGGGTGGGCGCTGGCTAACGCCGTAGAGGGAGCAGCCTGCTCCCTCTTTGCTTTCTTGTCGGAAGAGGGTTCGAGGGGGCAGGCTGCCCCCTCTACGGCTGCGTCATTCGGGGACATACACCGGCTCTGGACTCAGCGTGCCGTTCGGCCCCGGGATCATGACTTGATTTGGCAGTGACCACTGCGTGAAGTGACACGGGCTTCACCCGTAGCCACTCCGCGGCACCATGCGGACGGTGGGTTCGGTGCCAGGGGATTCGCGGACGAGGACAGCGTTATAACGCGGACGAAAGAAGTTCTGTGCGACGACCGGTGGAGACGCTGTGGCTGGCTGATTCCGCGCAGACAGGAGCCCGGCTGCGGCGTCAATGTGTTGAGCCAGCGTGCCGAAGCTTTGCCCAGGGATTCCACCGGCGAACGGATCGACCTTTTGCCAGGCGATGCCGTTCACCGTTTGCACAGTCGGAGAAGCTTCAGCCGGCAGCAGCGCGGCCCACTGCCTTGCTGCGTCAGGATTTTCCACGGCGAGATTCATGGCGTAGGCCCAGACGTATTCCTTGAATGCGGGTGAAGAGCGGTGGGCATTGAGCCAGTCGCCGGCGGCACCGGAGTCGGTGGCGACCCACTGCGCCATGGCAGCTTCCGCTTCCTGGCGCGGAAAGCCCTGGCGGGCGGCGAGGCCCTCCAGCCATGTCAAGGCTTTCTCCGGCGCGGCGGCGGTGAAAGCCGCCCGCACCGCAACGAGTCCGTTGTTCCATTCCTCGTAGCGGGTGCGCTGTGCGACCCACTGCGCCGCGGCTTCCGGGCCGTCCGTCTTGAGCGTGTGCTGGATGATGTAGCTGACGGCGGCAATTCTGGCCGTGGAAGAAACCGTGGCGGCCTGGTCTCCGTGCGCCTCCAGCCATGCGCTCATACCCTTGCTGCCGCGGTGCTGGTCAAGGGCGGCGAGGATGGAGTATTCCATCTGATCGCCCGTGCCGTTGTCCATCCATGAGAGCGCTCCATCCAAATCATGGGCCGCCCAACTGAAGGCGAGGATGTGGCAATGAGTCATCCACCATTGCTTTCGTTTGTCGTCTCCTGAGGCCACCCAGTCGAGAACGGAGGCGGCCTTGCCGCGCCCCCATGCCTCCAGCAGCCACGAAGCATCGGAACCCGCCAGCAGGCCATGACCATCCAGAAAGTCCGCGACCTTCTCCGGCTCCGCGCCGGTCCAGCGTGTGAGGAACTGCTTCCACTGTTCATCCGCAATACCGGGCTTGCCGTGCTTCCTCAATTCAAGGAGCCACTCCGCATCCTCCGCCGACACCTGCCTCGCAAATCGCGCCATCGCTTTGTCGAGAGCCTTGCCGCGCTCCGCCTCCGGGAGTGCCAGCGCCTGCTCCACCATTTTTCGCAACGGCTCCGGTGCTGCCAGTTGCTTCATCCGTGCGGCTTCACGGAGTGAAGCTTCAGAAACCGCCGGCGCTTTGTTCGCCTGCATCTCGGAGAAGCCCACGCACCACGCGAGGGCCGAGGCTCCGCCGGCGGCACAGCAGAACAGGAAGTGATTGCGATGGGGACGCATGGGCCTCTTATCGCCCCGCCCCGCCCATTGCTCAAGTCATACCTCAGCCCCCGCATCCTTCCTTGCCTTCGCGCCCGGCTGCTCAAAATCCCGGCCTGCATGAAGCACTACACCGCAAACACCAACTACACCGTCGTGGACCGTTCACCGCTCGCGCTCGCCGCTGGCGATGTCGTCAGCACCGGGCCGCGCGACAAGTCCTGGCCGGGCTGGATCTGGGTCAGCACCATTGATGGCCGCGGCAGTTATGTGCCGGAGGACATTTTGGAAATTGAGGGCGTCACTGCCACAGTCCGCACCGCCTTCAGCACTCGCGATCTGTCAGTGAAGCAGGGCGAGCCCATCACCGCGCTGCGCGAAGTCAGCGGCTGGCTCTGGTGCCGCAATGCCGCCGGTGACGAAGGCTGGCTGCCGGAGTTCGTGCTGGTGGCAGCAGCGTGACCCGCGCTTCCGGGCCTGACAGCCGGCTTGCAAAGTCGGCTCCGGTCCCGCATTCTCCGCACCATGAAAACCCCAGCCGCCGTTCTGTTGTCGCTCGTCATTCTGGCTTCCGCCGCACCCCCGGACCTCCGCGTTTGGCGGGACGACCAGGGGCGCAAGCTCGTCGCGGAACTGATCGAAACCGGTGACGGCTGGATCAAAGTGAAACGTGCCGACGGTAACAAGTTCACCCTCACGCTCGACAAACTTAGCCCCGAGGACCGCGCATGGGTGAAGGAACGCGAGGCGCAGCTCAAGAAAGATGCCCTCGCCGCAACGCGGGCCGTCGAAGTCCCGGCGAAGATTCTCGCCTACTGCAAAGCGCAGTCAGGCAAGCAGGTGGGCAACGGCGAGTGCTGGACCCTGGCGGACGAGTGCTTCAAGTCCTGCGGTCTTCAGCGCCCCAAGGGCCAGATGCGCGCGTGGGGCCGCAAGATAGACTTCCCCAAGGAACAGCCTCAGCCCGGCGACATCGTCGAGTACCGCAGTGCGAGTTTCTCCAATGGCAGCAGGACTGGTCCTGAGCACACCGCCATCGTCATCGGCCGCGGCAAGAAGAAAGGCGTCGTCATGATCGCCGAGCAGAACTGGGGCGGCGTGAAGAAAGTTCACGAGTGCGAGATGGATCCCGGGGCTCTCGTTTCCGGCGAGATCATGTTCTACCGCCCCGAGTGAGGGCCGGGCGTTAGAAGCCCATGCCTGGCGGCAGGCCCATGCCAGCAGTGAGCTTCTTCATCTCCGTCTCGCTGACGCGGCGGCCTTCGGCGAGTGCCGCGCGTACGCCGGTGAGCACGAGATCTTCGAGCATTTCCACATCCGCTGGATCCACGACAGTGGGGTCAATGCGAATGCCGGTGACATCGCCTGCCGCGGTCGCGGTGACGGTGACTTTGCCGCCGCCGGCCGTGGCTTCCACGGTGCGTTGAGCGAGGGCGGCCTGCGCAGTGGCCATGTCTTTCTGCATCTTCTGCGCCTGCTTCATCATTTTGGAGAGGTCCATAGTCGGGAGGTTGGGGGCTGAGGGTTGAAAGGGTGAGTTACTTCTTCTCCACGAGCCAGATGTTGCGATAGCGCACTGGATTCCCGTGGTTCTGCAAATGCAGCGGGCCCGGCTGCGGGCCTTCGCCGAGGGGAGCGGCGGTTGTTGTTTTCGGAATCTCCACATCCTTGTGAATGACCACGCCGTTATGCTTCACGGTGGTGCGGGCGCTGGCGGTCTTCTTGCCGGCGGCGTCGAATTTCGCGGCGGTGAAGTCAATGTCATAGGTCTGCCACTGGAGCGGCGGGTAGCACATATTGAAGTCCGGCGCCTTCACGGAATAGATGCCGCCGCACTCGTTGTCCCGGCCTTCGAGTCCGAAGCTGTCGAGCACCTGCGTTTCGTAGCGGCTCTGGTTATAGAACCCGCTGTTGCCGCGTTCCTGACCGCGCGCGTCGGGCTTGTAGGCCAGCATGAACTCCAGGTGGATCGTGTAGCTCTGAAACTTCTGCTTCGTGTTCTGCCCTTCCTTGAGCAGCTTGTCCTCACTCATTCCTTCACCGTCCCATGCGTCCGTGTTTTTGCCGTCGAAGAGGATCACGGCATCCGCCGGAGCCTTCGCTTCGAGCGTCGGGCTCTTGCGCTCGATGCGCTCCAGCGTGTCCGCGCCCAGCGTTAGTTTTCCGCCGCCAATGGTGCCGATTTGGCTGGCAAGGGTGAGCTTCACCACATTGTCAGCGCGCTCCGCATTGCCGCGGTCAGTCTCTGCCTTCTTGCCGCTCCAGCCGTCGCCGGGCAGACCGCCGCGGTAGAGCACCACGTCGAATTTCCCGCCGCCCAGCGCCACGACATGCACGCCCGACTTGTTCCCCTCCAGCTTCCCGGCGTATTCGCCTTGAATAGCATAGTCCTCGTCCACCTGCGCGCGGTCCATGGCCACGAGATGGTAGGGCTTGCCCGGTGCCTTTTTCGGATCGGCAGCGGAGGCAGCAGAGAGAGGGACGAGAAGAGCGGCGGCGAATAGAATGGTTTTCATGGCGGCGGGAGGAATGGCTGAATCCCCCCCGTCTGTCGAGTCCGCATTTTCTGTGAAGGCGGCACGCCCTCTCACCCCGCGACCGGACGCGGCGCCGCCACCGTCAGCGGCTTACTGCCCTTATGACGGCCCCGCACCTTCACCACATACAGACAATAACTCACCACTCCGCCCCGCGCCTCTAGCGCCTCCCACCCCACGTATTCGTGAGGCCCCTCCAGCGGGAAATTCCTCACCACCCGGCTCCCCCGCCGCTGATACTCCGGCCCGTCATGGCAGCGGAGCTGATAACCTTTCACCTTCGGCTCCGTGCTCGCCTCCCATGACAGCGCCGCCGCATTCCGCGCCACGTCCCACGTCCCCGTCAGCGCCACCGCATCCGGCGTGCTCCCTGGCAGCGGGAAAAGCCGCGGCTTCGTCCCCGCGATGATCTCCTCATCCCCGAACTGCGACATCACCATCTGGTTATAAGACACCAGCACCCGGCGCACCTTCGCCTCCAGCGCATCCCGGCGCGCCCGCGTCAGCCCCAGGGCAAACTCCGCCTCCTCCTCCGCCAGCCGGTCCGCATCAAACTCCGCCCGCAGCCCCTCCATATCCGCCCGGGAAAAACCCCCGCGCAGCACCAGCGGCAACACCAGCCCCGCCGGAGCCGGCCCCGCATTGATCACCAGCCACAACCGCAGCGCCTCCCGCACCGGACGGCAAAACTTATCCGGCGCCGCCGTGAACGTCTCCACCCGCGGCACCATCTCCTCTTCCGGCAGCGCCTCAAACCACTGCCGCACCGCCACATTAAACTCCACGAGCCGCTTCCGCAGCCTCCGCTTCGCCCCCTCCGCCTGATTGCTCGCCCGTGTCAACCCGGCCTCAGCAGCCCCCACTGTACCCAGCATCCCCTCCAGCGACAATTTCAACTGCACCATCTCATCCAGCGTCACTCCCGAAACCAGCACCAAATCCGCCAGCTCCTCATGCCCCTGCCAATGGGCAATAAACTCTCGAATAACCTCCGTGTGGCTGTAATGTGTTGTCAGCGGCATAAAATGCTGATTGTATTGTAATTATGAAAATTGAACCATCATAAAATTGCCGACAATAATTTAGTGTTGTCAACAAAATTTGAATTATTAAATAAAAATTAGATAACTCGGAGAGTCTACTGTAAATTAAAACAGTGTAATTTGATTACACTGTAATGTAATAATGCTATTTTGTCAAATCACCAGCCAGCGGTGAAGTAGCTTGATGCAGTAATGCAACAATGTAAACCGCCGTTGTAAAACAATTAAAACGAAAGGCATTATATAAAACAACAAGTTGAATATTAAAATGAACTGTTGAATTAAATAATTGTTCGAGGCAGTTTCAACAATAAGAGTTGGAACACACAAACAAAATGAGGTTGTAATGTTTGTCGCTGTTGCGACAATACAAATGAATTAAGTTCTGAAATACCATGCCACATGGCATCGTCAAACCCTGAACGGTGTCTTCGCAAATAGTCCAGACTCCCTTCATCGAACCGCTCCGCGGT
>JANOZA010000413.1:0-7189 GCA_031429155.1 Verrucomicrobiota bacterium
GCCGCCACCCGCACCTTTCGTCTCACGGCCTCCGGGGTCATAGACATCGTGCGCGATGCCGTGGACGTGGACGCTCGCATCAATCTCCGCGGCGTCCCCGGCCTGCTGCTCTATCCCGTCAGCAAGCTCATCGAATACCACGCCGGCGGCACCATGAGCCAGCCAGGCTGGCGTCCTAAAATACTCTCCGGCTCCTCCCGCCGGCGGAATGGCGCGGGCGAAAATTCTGAGGAGCCGGAACAGTGATCTGAAGGTCTTGCTGAAGCCTCAAAAAATCTCCGGCTCCGGCGTTGGCTGCGTGCCGGCGAGGAAGCGGAAGTCGCAGTCTTCACCGCCCGATCAACTGCTGCACGAAATCCTGCACCTCGTCGAGAGCCACAGGCGCGGCACGTTCGATGAAGGCCACCCCGCGGGCGCGCCAGTCCAGATTCTTGACGTGGTCCGCCAGCGCCACGCCGACAATCTTCTTTCCCGCTATCGGCACCTCGAAGGGATAACCCTTCGCCTTCGAAGTGATCGGCACGCAAATCATCAGTCCGGCAGCTTTCTGATAAACCTGCGGCGACAGTACCAGCGCAGGCCTGCGCCCGGCTTGTTCCCGCCCGGCCTGCGGATCGAAATCCGTCCAGATGATGTCGCCGCGGTCCGGAACGTAAGCCTGCTTTTTCACCAGACCTCCTTCCCGACAGCCGGCCCCCACTGAGTTTCAGGATGCCGGTTCTCATCGGTGATCCGCGCGCACAATTCCTCCAGCGTTGGCCGGCTACGCACCGGCACCAGGCGGAGCGTGCCCGACGGCTCCACATCCACCGTGAAGGTGCTGCCTGGTTTGAGCGCGGCCTCGCGCACGACTTGCTTTGGCAAGCGCAGGCCGATGCTGTTGCCCCACTGTTTGAGTATCGCGGTCATGGTGATGCTGGCGGGTGGATTATACATTGGATAATCTCCTCTCTGCCGAAGCTGGCAAACGCTGAATACCCTTAAAAAATCTCCGGCTCCGGCGTTGGCTGCGTGCCGGCGAGGAAGCGGAAGTCGCAGCCTTCGTCGGCCTGGGTGGTCTGGTTCTCCGTTAGAAGATCCATGTTATTGCCGTCCAGACACCGATCCCTGCAAACCCCAGCAGCATGATTAACAGAAAGCACCTGATTCTCTCTGATTTTTCCGGTGCTCGCCTATTTGGATCAGCTACAAAATATAGGTAGTTCGCACGCGCGGAGCAATCAGCCGGAAGAATACTAATTCCATACACGATCTTCAGATTATGGGGATCGGACTTGCCCGAAAATTTATCCAGAGAGTTCAGGAGTTGAATTGCGAGGAGTCGAAGCTCATCCGTACCTCCACAGATTTCGTAAGCCGGTTCGGGACCAGCAGTGCAGTTTAGAATTAAATCGGGCTCCTGTTCATCTGATGGAGTCGGCCGATTTAGGAATTCCGACGACCACCAAACAACGCTCGCGAATTTTTTGGCTTCGGGAGGCGCGGCCACCTTCAGTTGCACCGCCTTTTGCCGCGGATGCGTCTGCACGAACTTCCACGCCGCCATTTGAGGCGTGTTTGCTTCGATGGTTTCTGCGTGTGCCCTGTCATCGGTGAAATGGACTGTGAATTTCATGGCGTGTTCGAGCAGGCAATTACCCTTCAAAAAATCTCCGGCTCCGGCGTTGGCTGCGTGCCGGCGAGGAAGCGGAAGTCACAGCCTTCGTCGGCCTGGGTGATTTGGTCCATGAGGAGCTTGCCGTAGCCGCGTTCGTAGCGGCTGGGGGGCGGGGACCAGGCGGCGCGGCGTTTGGTGAGTTCTTCCTCTGAGACGTGGAGCGTGAGGGTGCGCTCGGGGACGTTGAGTTCGATTTCGTCGCCGGTTTGCACGAGGGCGAGCGGGCCACCGAGGGCGCTTTCGGGGGCGATGTGGAGGACGCAGGTGCCGTAACTGGTGCCGCTCATTCTCGCGTCGCTGAGGCGGACCATGTCGCGGATGCCTTGCTTGAGGAGCTTCTTTGGAATGGGCAACATGCCCCACTCGGGCATCCCGGGGCCGCCGAGGGGGCCGGCGTTTTGGAGGACGAGCACGGTGTCGGCCGTCACGTCGAGGTCTTCGCGATCAATGCTGGCTTTTAGTTCGGCGTAGTTCGCAAAGACGAGCGCCTTGCCGCGATGGGTCAGCAGTCGCGTCTCGGCGGCGGCGGGTTTGATGACAGCGCCGTTGGGGCAAAGATTACCGCGCAGGACGAAGGTGCCTCCCTCTACGGCGAGCGGTTTGTCGCGCGGGAGGATGACTTGTTCGTTGAAGACTTCGGCCCCGGCGATGTTTTCGCCGAGTGTTTTGCCAGTGACGGTGAGCGCGTCGGTGTGGAGCAGGTCGCGTATTCTTTCCAGCAGCGCCCGCAGGCCGCCGGCGTCGTGGAAGTCTTCCATGAGGTAAGCACCGGACGGACGGAGGTTGGCGATGAGCGGCGTGCGGCGGGAGAGTTTATCGAAGTCTTCCAGCACGATGTTGATCCCCGCGCGGCGGGCCATGGCGAGGATGTGGACGATGGCATTCGTGCTGCCGCCGAGCGCCATGTCGGCGATGATGGCGTTTTCAAAACTCTGCCGTGTGAGGATGCGCGATGGCTTCAGATCCTCCCATGCCAAATCCACCGCGCGGCGTCCGGTGGCGGTGGCCATGCGGGCGTGCGTGCTGTGCATCGCGGGAATGTCGGCGCTGCCTGGCAGGGCGAGACCGAGCACTTCCGCGACGCTCATCAGCGTGGCGGCGGTGCCCATCGTCATGCAAGTGCCCGGGCTGCGCGCGATGCCGTCTTCCAGTTCGCCCCAGGCTTCGCAGTCGAGATGACCGGCGCGGCGCTCGTCCCAGTATTTCCAGACATCGCTGCCGCTGCCCAGCGTGTGGCCGCGCCAGGAGCCCTTGGCCATCGCGCCGGCGGGCATGTAAATGCACGGCAGGTCCATGGTGATCGCTCCCATGAGCAGCGCGGGCGTCGTCTTGTCGCAGCCGCCCATGAGCACCGTGGCGTCGAGCGGATGACAGCGCAGGGTTTCCTCCACCTCCATGGCCAC
This sequence comes from Verrucomicrobiota bacterium, assembly GCA_031429155.1. GTDB lineage: Bacteria > Verrucomicrobiota > Verrucomicrobiia > Verrucomicrobiales > V1-33 > V1-33. The sequence continues at coordinate 3,061 of JANOZA010000413.1, forward strand.
GAGGTTGCGATAGAACATGCTCGTCGGCTTCATGAACATCTCGCTGAGCGACATTACGGGAATCTCCACTGGCACACCCCCGCCCTGCCAGACCCCGCGCTTCACTTCCTCCACGCGTTGTTTGAAATGCGCGTGGCAGGTATTCAAATCATTCCACGTATTTAGAATGCCTATCACCGGCTTACCGGCAAAGTCCTCCGTGCCCAGTCCGAGTTGCTTCAAACGCGAACGATGGCCGAACGAGCGCAGGTCGTCAGGACCGAACCAGCGGTGCGAGCGAAGTTGGTCCGGCGTCTTCATCAGTCGAGGAACTTCCCGGGATTCAGCAGCCCGTTAGGATCGAGGGCGCGCTTCATGGTGAGGTGCAGATTGCGGCCGGCTTCGTCCACGGCGGCGGGGAACCAGCGCTTCTTGGCGATGCCGATGCCGTGCTCGCCGCTGATGACGCCGCCAAGGCTCAGGACGTAGTGGAACAGTTCATCGAGCGCCGTCTCCGCGCGGTCGCGCTGGGCGGGGTCGGTCATGTCAGGGACCATGATATTGACATGGATGTTGCCGTCACCGGCGTGGCCGAAGCAAGCAACGGGAAAGCCGCTCCTTTCCTGGAGCGTGGCGGCGAAGGTGACGAGGTCCACGAGCTTGCTGCGCGGCACGACGACGTCCTCGTTGAGCTTTGTCAGGCCGGTGGCGCGCAGGCTGTAGGAAAACTCGCGGCGCAGCGTCCAGAAGGCTTCGATCTCAGGCGCGGACGTGGCGGGCTTGATGCTGATGGCGTTCATGCTGCGCAGCATCGTCGTTAGTTCCTTCAATTCCACGCCGACTGCGGCGACGGGGCCGTCGAGTTCCACGATGAGATGCGCGTCGCCCGGCGGCAGTTTGTCTTCGCCAAGATGATCACGGGCGGCTTTCAGCGTGAAGCTGTCTGTTATTTCCAACGCGGATGGCAGGTGCCCGGTGCCGAGGATCTTCTGCACGGCGGCGGCGGCTTCGGCGAAGGAGCGAAACGTGACGCCCAGCAGCGCGCGGGCCGGTGGATGCGGGATGATGCGCAGTGTTATCTCCGTCACGACGCCGAGCATTCCCTCGCTCCCGATGAAGAGTCCGGTGAGATCAAAGCCCTGACGGTTTTTGTGACAGCGGCCGCCGGCGCGCACGATGTCGCCGTTAGGCAGGACGACTTCCAGGCCGAGCACATACTGGCGGGTGACGCCGTACTTCAGGCAGCGGGGGCCGCCGGCATTCGTGGCCACGTTGCCGCCGAGTGTGCATTCGCGCAGGCTCGCAGGGTCGGGCGGATAATACCAGCCGAGCTTCTTCACGGCGTCCTGGAGGTCGCCGGTGATGACGCCGGGCTGCACCACGGCCACGCCGTCTGCGGGCGCGATCTCGATGATGGCGTTCATCTTCTCCAGCGAAATAACAATCCCGCGCTGCACGGGCACGCACCCGCCGACGTAGCCCACTCCCCCGCCCCGCACGGTCACGGGAACTTTGTGCTGCGCGGAAAATTTCATCACTGCACTGACATCTGCGGCGGACTGGGCATACACCACGGCATCCGGCTGCTGACTGGCAAACCACTTGTCGGCAGCGCATTTTTCCAGGTCAGCGGCGGAGACAGAGACGCGGTCGGGGAGAAGAGAGTGGAGAGCGGGGAGCCAGGACATTGTCCGCCTCTACACAGCCGCCCGGGAATTATCCAGCGCACACTGAGGCTCAGAACTCCTGATGTCAGAGGAACCAGGATGAACCGCCGGAGACGTTCGGAGTTCAGGCTTTAGCCTGTTCAGACGGGAGCAGCCTAAAGGCTGAACTCCGAACGGGCTCAGCCATCTTCCTGACGCGGGCCGGCGGGCCGGGCAGACATCAGGAGTTCTGAGGCTGATGGTTCAGGCTTTCGGCTTCGGCTTCTTCCGGGTCTGTCTTACATCTCTGAGATCGAAGAAGGCCATGATGAGGCCGGGTGACTCCGCGTATTTCTCAAAGAGGCGGCCGAGGTTTTTTTGCAGCATCACGGCGGCGGCCCGGCGCTGCGCATCCACGTCCATGGAACCGGTTTCCACCGCGCCCTCGAGGCCCTGCTGTTCATCGCGAGCGCTGCGCAGCGCACTGTGAAAGGCACTAACCAGTGCTGCGAGGGGCGCAAAGACCGGCACCTGCGAGAGCGTTAGCGCCAGCGTGGCGACGGCGGCGATGCGCTCGTCCATGCCGCCCTGCTGGAACGGACGGCGGCCCTGAGGGAAGATCATGGTGTGGCCAGGCGAGCCGCGCCGCCAGGTGCGCTGCAGGGTATCCGTGGCCTGGACCATGATGTCCCACGTGCTGATCTGCTCGCCGCGCAGATCGGCTATTAGTTTCTGCATCGCCTGGGTGCGGCCCTTGTAACGGCCGCGACTCGCTGTCCACGCGATGTATTCCGCACGCCAGGCGGTGCGGGCCGCTTCTGCACGGGTCTTCATTACTAAAAAGTCAGCGTCTGCGGGCTCCCGCTTCACCGCAGCGCAGCATCGCGACCAATGATCTTCCAGCAGCGCATTCATCGCGGGAAAGCGACGGCGGGTCGTGGTTTCAAAGAGATTGACGGTGAGATTCCAGTCCATGAGATGAAGAGTGAGGATTGAGGCAGCGAGGCGGCGAACCTCCCTGCAGCCGCCCCCGCGACATTCGCGAGCAGGAGATTCGTATCCTAAGTGCAGTTTAAGCGTGTCCGGGAAACGGAATTATGCAAATGAAATGGTTTGTTACAGCAAGTCAACATTGCTCAAGAAAATGCGGCAATTTCGTTGAGTAATTTATGTAGATGCAAAGGATATAGAATATTGAAGATAATCGGCTGAGCAAATTATAAAAAACATGTTGGTTTTTAGGCGGCAGGGTTTCGGATCGTAAGGGATCATATAGTTTGCACAAGTATGGACGGCTGACCTATAAGAACCTTATCCAAACTGACATCCGATGGCTCCCAAGCCGCTCGGTAGCTGCCACAGGCAAGTTCTGGCTGCGGAGTACTGGATCCGTCGTGCACTAGTGGTGCAATCCGTAAAGTTGCGGGGTTCCGCAAATTCCTTTTTAAGGCTGGAAACTGTCGCGTCAGCGACAACGGACGGTAGCCGTGGACTTTAGCCCTGAGCCTTCTACGGAAGTCTGATCCCGAAGGGATCACAGCCATTAGCCGGTGGTTGAGGGAGCTTCGCGACCGATACCACCGGTTAGAGAGGAGATATTCTCCCGATCCCGGAGGGATCGCAGCCCATCGGGACTGTCCGCCTGGGTGGCGCTGCTGGCATCCCTTCGGGATGCCGCTGCTTTCCCGCGAATTCCGGAGGTATCGCTGCGCTCAACCACCGGCTAATGGCTGGCAAGCCTTCGGCTTGGCAATCTGTTCGGCGAAATGGATGCCAGTAGCTTCCCACCGGCTAATGGCTGGCAAGCCTTCGGCTTGGCAATGCCTGCCGTACTTCCGTATAAGGCTCAGGACTTTAGCCCACGGATCGCCCGGATGTGAAGGTTCCGTCGCGTCAGCGACGGTGGAACTGCGGCGAGCGGCTGGAGGAGGCACAAAAGGCCCGTGGATTCCAGTGTCGCTGACGCGACACCACCGGCATCGTGCCCCCAACCGTGGACTAAAGTCCACGGCTACCCTCCAGTGTCGCTAACGCGACAGAAGCCCCCGTAACTTCACTGACGCGGGCGACCAGGGGCTATCCGGCTTGGCCCTCACAGCCTGCGAATGTCTTCCGGCTTGCTTCCGGCTTCGCGGTAGGCGCGGAGGGACTTGGCATCGTCCCGTTTGGCCAGCCGCTTTCCGTTTTCATCGCAGATCAGCCGGTGGTGCCGCCAGACGGGGCAGGGGAGGTCCAGGAGAACCTGGAGTAGCCGGTGGATGTGGGTGCTGGCGAAGAGGTCTTCGCCGCGGGTGACGACGGTGATGTGCTGCGCGGCGTCGTCCACGGTGACGGCGAGGTGGTAGCTGGTGGCGATGTCTTTGCGCGCGAGGACGACGTCGCCGAGGAGGGCAGGGGAACAGTTCTGAAGACCGCGGTCGAGGTCTATCCATGTGAGGGGACCAGCGAGGCGTGCGGCTTTTTCCACATGGAGGCGGAGGCAGTAGGGGAGGCCGGAGGCGATG
>JANOZA010000414.1:0-13675 GCA_031429155.1 Verrucomicrobiota bacterium
CGCGGCTTGCTTTGCCAGGCTGGGGGTTCTGCAGAATGGCTCATGAGATAGGCAGATGGGATGAATTCAGTCAGGTTCTGACGGGATTCAAAAATGCTTGGCGGTTTGCAGCTACTCCATCAGCGCCAGGATGCCGGCCGCCACGCCGAGGATACTCAGAATCGCCATGATGCCGGCAGGATAGAATTTCTTCGACTTGATGAATCCAGGCAGAAAGCGCCCAAGAAGCAGCACGCTGACCACCAGCCCCATGACATAGCCGGGATTCACTCCACTGGTGCCCTGGTGCTTTGCGGCGGAGAAGGCTGCGCCCACGAGGAGCAGTCCCGAAATTCCGCCGGCATAAAGTGAGGCCCGGCTCTTGCCGCGAAAATAGCCGAGGGCACCGAGGATGATGCTGATGGCTCCGAAGAGCATGAAGTAATCGCTGTATTCGAATTTCATAAGTAGGAGTCAGGAAGCCGGCCGCAATCGCCGCGCCATGACGAGCGCAGAATGATCGCTGGCCGGACAATCACAAGCAGCGATGTTTGTGACGCTCAGCCGTTTTAGGAGGTGTCTTTGCAAACAGCCCGAACTCCCGGCATTGTTTCCGGTTCGGGGAGGCAAATGTGACTTTTACATTTGCCTCCAGACCTGTGGGGATGCCAAATGTGAAAGTCACAGCGAGGGGGCGACCACCCGGGAAGGCAAATGTGAAAGTCACGGCGAGGGGGCGACGACCCGGGGAGGCAAATGTGGAAACCGCAGCGGGCATCGTGGCATCGCCGGAGCCAAAGGGAGAAGTCGCGCATGAGGTGGGGGAAATGGGGGCGGGCTGCATAAATTGACAAACCAAACACAATTACTCCCATCGCCCCACCTTGGATTTCGCGGGCGACAGCAGGTTTTATGATTGTCATCCCGCCGGCGGAAACGGTGGGGGACGGACTCACGGCACGGCGAGAAATTCCGCGGAGTTCACCAGCGACCAGACCAGATCCTCGCAACGCTCCCGCCATGAAGTGGTGAGGCGGACGGTGGGGGCCGGGCCGCGGAGGACGGCGCGGGCGACGCGCTGTTTTATTTCGGTAGCCTCGGGGCGCAGGTGGTTGGTCCATGAAATGCGGTCGTAGTGCAGGTCCGGGTCTTCGTTGGTGGCTGCGGCGGCGGGCAGGTGGGTGAGTCGCGCATCGTAGCCGTCGGAGAGCATGGTGGCCGCTTCCTTCTGCTCGGAGGCAGTGGGCGGGCGATTGAGGAGTTGCAGCCACAGCGAGTCCACGAGCGCGGGCAGCGGCTGATCCTTGCAGGCCAGAGTCGTGAGCCGGCTGTCGTTGCAGAGCGTGGTGATGCCGGCGGCGAGCGTGCCGTTGGCGAGCATCGCGGGCTGAATGGCGGTACACTCGTTGACCCGCTCGCTGACAGAATCGGGGCGACTGGGACGCCAGCCGAAAGCTTCCAGCATGTCGGTGACGGCTTGCGCGCGGGGCAGGGCGAGCGCGGGCCGGTCGCGTTCGTTCGCGAGGCTGGTGAATTCCCATGCCCGCTGCGGCTGTCCCAGATTGAGCATGATTTCCGGCTTCTGGCTGCTGTCCTGATCGAACGTCAGCATCTCCGCAGCGATGGGACGTGCGGTCACGGCATGGAGCGAGTCCACGATTTGCTCGGCGCTCATGCGGCGGGGCAGGGTAGCGGTGAAGAATCGCCGGGTTTGGTCGGAAGCATCGGGCATTTCCACCGGACGGCGCTGCCAGGCGGTGCTGCGCATGATGATGCGGCAGAGGTGACGCAGGTCGTAGTCTTGCGCCATGAATTCGCGCCCCAGCCACGTGAGCAGCGCGGGATGGCTCGGCGTGCGGCCTTCCCAGTCGTGCACTGGATTCACCAGGCCCATGCCGAAGAGCCGGGCCCAGACGCGATTGGCCATGACTTCGGCGAAGCGCCTGTTCTGCGGGCCGGTGATGGCGAAGGCGAGCCGTTCCCGGCTGCTCTTCGCTCCTGTTTCCGGCAGCGTGCAGAGTTCGCTGAATGGCCACTCGCCTTCCACGACGCTGCCGCTGGTGAGTGTGGCCTTGATGAGCGGCTCGCGTGTCTTCGTTCTCTCAAAGAAGGCCGCCGGGACGCTGCTGGTGGCGGGAATCTTCAGCGGTTTCTCCTCCAGCATGGCCGCCATTTGGAACAATTGCCGCTGCGTGCTGCGGTGGTAGGGCGCATCGTGGCAGCGCGCGCATTTCATCTCCACGCCAAGGAAGGCATTGGCCAGCACGTTCGCTTTCTCTGCGAGAGGCACATCGTTTTGCGTCGCCATGCCGAAGCCCGCAGGACCGCCGCCGAGTTTGCTGCCGCGCATGAGAATGAGTTCGGTGACGAAGCGGTCGAGCGGCTTGTGATCGAGTAGCGATTCGTGAATCCAGAAACGGAACGGTCCGGTGTTGTTGAGTTCGGGCTTCAGAATGTTTGGATTCTCAGCCAGCACATCCTGCCAGTAGCTGACCCAGTGCCCGGCGAATCGCGGGTCGTCGAGCAGGCGGTCAATGAGCGCGCTGCGCTTGTCCGGCGCGGCGTCGGCGAGAAAGGCGCGCGTTTCGTCCGCCCCCGGCGCGATGCCGATGGTATTTAAGTACACACGGCGGAGAAAGGCAGCGTCCCCGGCATCCGGCGGGATGACGACCGGGGCGGCGGGCGCGTCGCTCCACACGGCCCCTTCTTTGATCCACGTCTCCAACTTCATGGTCTGCTCGGCCGTGAGCCTCGCGCCGGTGGGCGGCATTTGTTTATCCTCGTCTGTCGAGCGGATCATCGTGAGCAAATTACTGCGCTCCGGCTGACCGGGCATGACGGCGACGCTGTGGGAATCGCCGGCCTTCAACGCCGCTTCGCGGCTGTCGAGCCGCAGTCCGCCTTTCTGTTTCTCCGCATGGCAGCGGAAGCAGCGGTCGGCGAGCAGCGGCTTGATGTCGCGCTGGAAGTCCACGCTGCCCGCCGCAGGGGGAGCGGTCGGTTTGGCGGCGGCTTCTACTTTGGCCAGAATGAACCGGTCTATTTCCGTCGCCCCTGAATTGTACGGGACGGCGACACTGATTTCTGCAGCAGCCTTGCGCGCAGCCGCGTGGCGTTCGTCCCATTCCTTCGCCCTGTTCGACGCCAGCGATCGGCGGTGTTTCGCGTCGCGTTCAGAAAGCGCCTGCTCACTGGCTGCGGCAAAGGCCGGCCAGGCATGCTCAGTCAGGGGCACTGGGTTTCCGGAAGTCGAGATGATGGAGAAAGGGCCGGCGCTGTTCCACTGGATGGCCGCCAGCGACTCGCCGGTTTCGGAGCGCATGTTCTTGGCCCCAGCGAGCACGTCGAAGACAAATTCCTGCCGTCCGCCGCTGCTGGTGAATGTCGCCAGTTTTTCGCCGTCGCCGAACTGCACGCGGCGCACGCCCTCAGCCGGCGGCTGCGGGATCGGCTCCACGGGCGTGTGCCCATCGCCCCGGAAAATGGCAAAGCGTGTGCTGGCGAGGACGCTGCCGTTCACCCACAGCCGCGCCGCGCCCCGCCCGCGCAGCAGCACGCGATGCGTTCCCGCGGGGACATCCATGGTGGCATAACTGCGCAGCATCACCGCCGGTTCGCGGTCGGAGCGCATGCCTTCCTCGTTATAGGCCACCGGCAGCCTTGTGAAGGCGAAGGCCGGCATTTCAAAAGTCTCCGTCACCGGCGGCGGTGTCTCAGCCCATTTCTTTTGCTCCCCTGCGCCCGGACGAATCTCCACAAACACCCGGCCCGGTGGAAGATCCGGCGGAAAAACAGGCGGCGCCTCCGGTGCGGCGGGTGGCGCATCTTTCGCCGGCGGCGGCGCAGTGAGGGCGCTTGTCGCTGAGAGAAGGACGAAAAAAGCAGACCGAATCATGCGCGAACGGTGAAGCCCTGCCGCCCGGAGGCAATGCGCCATCGTTCCGCGAGAGCGGGAATTTCAGGAATGTTCCCGAAGCGCCGCACTGTCCACTTGCAATACATGTCTCCGTCCCTTTCCGCAGAGCGTAAGATAAGTTGCCATCCGCGCGTTACCCTTTCCCCATGCCGCTCTCCCCCCGTATTCCCCGGCTTTGTCTGCTGTTGACCGTTTTCGCGTCCTCGTGCCGTCCGCCCGACCGCGTCGAAGTTGAACAGTATCGCAAGTTGTTCCGCGATGAGCCTGAACCCAAGGCCGGGCTGACCGATCAGCAGCGGTTTGCCGAGAATATGGCGCAGCAGCTTCTGACCTGGAAGACTCCGGAGGGCTGGAGGTATGTCTCCGCGACGGAGTTCAGGCATATCAATTTCACTTTCGGCCCTCCCGGGGAAGGCGAGTGCTATCTCTCTGTCATCAGTGGCGAAGGCGCGGGAGTGCTCGACAATTTCAACCGCTGGCGCAAGCAGATGGGACTGCCGCCCATGAGCGAGACTGAGATGGAGCAGTTGCCTTCAAAAACGATCCTGACCCGCCCCGCGCCGACCATTGACCTCACCGGCAAGTACGCGGCCGGCTCCGGTCCTATGATGCAGGCCTCAGGCGCCCCGAAGGAAAACTGGCGCATGGTGGGCTCGATCTTTGAAGCCCCCGGAGCGCTGTTCACCATCAAGATGACCGGCCCGAAGGATTTAGTGGAGCAGAATCTCAAAGCCTATGATGCCTTCCTCGCTTCCATCGTTCCCGGCGTTGCTCCGGAGCCGCGCTGATTCCTTTTCCCCTCTCCGCTGTGAACCAACCTGAAAATTCCACCCAGCCACGCACGAAGCCCGGTTTTCCGGCGCGACTGCTGGCTCTGTTCGCCTCGTTCAACATCGCTGTCGTGGTGTTCGCGCTGATGATCGTCGTCACTTTCACGGGGACGTGGCTGCAAAAGAAATACGGACTCTACGATTGCCAGGTCTGGTATTTCGAATCGTGGATCACTCCACGGCCCGCGTGGCTCTGGGGCTGGCTGCCGCTGCCGGGAATGGCACTGCTGCTGGCGGTGATGTTCGTCAACGTGCTGTCCGGCGGCATCATCCGCATTCGGAAGAGCAAGCGCACCATCGGTGTCGTCATCTCGCACATGTCCATCCTCGGCTTCATTGTCGCCGGGGCGGTGTCCCTGTGGTCCAAGACCGATGGCTACATGAGGGTCTTTGAGGGTGACGGAAACAGCATTGTCGAGTCCCACTTTGACTGGGTCATCGAGGTGCGTGAACTGAAGAGTGCTGACGGCAAACAGCCTGCGGCTGATTCCGTATCCTATTTCCCCGACAAACTCTTTACCGACTGCACCGGAGACAAGTCGCGCACATTCTTCAAGAGTGGCTGGCCATTCGAGATCAAGGCCAGCGGTTATCTCCGCAATGCCGCGGTGGTGCCATCGGGGGATCCGTCGGTGACGGGTGATTCGCCGCGGCAGGGAGACTATGCGTTGAGTGCCATTCCCGTGAATCCAAACAACGAACGGAATGTCGCAGGCGTCCGTGTCGAGATCACGGACAGTCTGGGCAAGCCTGCCACTGCCGGTCTGCTGAATGCGGCAGTAATGCGGCCCCTCGTTTTTGATACCGGCGGAAGGCGCTTTTCGCTGGCCCTCACCCGTGAGCGCTGGCAGGTGCCATTCACGATCCACCTTGATGACTTCCGCGCAAAGTACTACCCGGGCACGCAAAAGGCCGAGAGCTATGAGAGCGACATCAAGGTCATCCACGAGGGCGGAAATGAGAGCAAGCACCGCATCTCCATGAACAACCCACTGCGGGACAGCGGCTACGTTGCCTACCAAACGGACTACGACCATGACTCAGCGCCCGGCGAGGAAAAATACTCCGTCTTCACCATAGTGAAAAACCGCTCAGACCAATGGCCGCTCTACAGTCTCATCGTTTGCACCATTGGCCTGGTGATCCACTTTCTCGTGAAGCTCGCGAGTTTCCTGAAACGCAGCGCTGCCACCGCAGCCAAAGCCTCCCCCACGCCATGAATCCAAGGAACATCGTCGCTGTCGTCTTCGCCGCTCTGGCCGGAGTCTCCCTGCTTTACCTCGGCATGTCGAGCCGGCCGCCGGAGCCGGAGAAGGTCTTTACTGCCGCCGAACTGCCGCCTGCATGGAAACCGGAAGTGCTGGATGCCTTCGAACTCATGCCGCTGGCCGACAACGACGGTCGGGTGAAGTCCATGCACACCTTCGCCTACTTCGAGTTGCTGCGCACCCGCGCCTACGCGACTCTCTCGCTTAAGGTGGAAGGCGAAAAGCAGAAGCGCTCCTGGACCCCGGCGGCGTGGCTGCTCGACTGCTTCTTCTATCCGCAGTTCGCCAACAACTATCCATCCTTCGTCGTGGAGGACGGTGAAGTGCTCGCCCAGCTCGGTCTTTCGCCGCACGAGAAGCAGCGCGACCGCTACACGTTCAACGAACTCCGCCCCGCCCGCGAGGCTATCGTGGCGGCGGCACAGAGGCTCGGCATGAAGGCGCAGGATAAGCCGGAGGAAATGACCCGCGTGGAAAGTCTGACCCTGGCTCTGGCGCGCAACTTTGCCTCCTACGAAAGCCTCACGACACTGTTTGATTCCGCCCGGGAGAAGATCGCATTCCCCGCGGAGGTGGATGACGAGACACTTAAACAGTTTGCAGGCAAGGAAGTGCCCGCGCTCCAGGCGTTCGGTCTCGTCGTCAGCAGCCCGGCATGGAAGAACATAGACAAGCAGCGCACTGCCGGTGAGCTGGCGACTCCTCCGGAATGGCTCAAGGGCCTGGTGATGCAGTTTGAAACCAAACTCAAACCGGTGCGAGACCTCTACTGGTATCCCCCGACTGCCAAAGGCATGGACAACTGGCTTGGCTCCACCGGGCTCACCAATGACCTCGCTAAAGGCGGTCTGCACGCTTCCGGTGCCGTCGCTCGCCTCACGGAGCTTTCCGAACTGGCCACGCTCGCAACGGATCTCAAACAGAATGATGCATTCCAGGACAAGCTGCTCGCTTTCGCCACCGCGCGCACGAATGAGGCGAAGGCCGTGGACGCCTACGGCAAGGTCGCTCAGGACCGGGCTTATCTGAAGTGGCGGGTGTTCGAATACGTGAAGTGGTTCTTCGTCCTGCTGTTTCTGTTCACCGCGGTTTCGTGGCTCATGCCTCGTGCCCTGCGTTACCAGAAGGTGCTTCGAGGGTGTGCATGGGTTGGTTTTGCGGCGCTCCTCGGCGGCATTCTTCAGCGGGTTTTTATCACCGGATGGGGACCGGTGACGAACATTTACGAAACCATTCCCTATATCACGCTCATGGCCGGGATCTTTTCGCTGCTGATGAGCCGGGTCATGAAAAACGCGCTGCCCCTTTCGGTCGCCGTCGCCATAGGAGCCGGTGGCATGTTCCTCGCCTCCATGCATGAGGCCGGCAAGTCCGAGGACACCATTGACGCCCTCCAGGCCGTCCTGCGCAGCAACTACTGGCTGTGGACCCACGTCACCTCGATCAATCTCGGCTACGCCACCGTGCTCCTGGCGGCCATCTTCAGCATGGTCTATATCTTCGCCCGCGTGTTCGACCTCATGCGGAAGGAGACAAAACTCTTCACCGACCTCACCCGCTCTGCGTATGGCATCCTGTGCTTTGGGCTCTTTTTCGGCCTGATCGGCACCATCCTCGGCGGCATTTGGGGCAATGAATCCTGGGGTCGGTTTTGGGGCTGGGATCCGAAAGAGAACGGCGCCCTGCTCATCGTCCTGTGGTGTCTCATGGTGCTGCACATGCGGCTGGCCGGATGGATCAGGGAGTTCGGATTTCACATCTGGACGGCCATGGGAGCCATTCCCACGATCTTCTCCTGGTGGCACGTGAATCTGCTCAATGTGGGCCTTCACAGCTATGGATTCACCGAAGGGCTCGAAACCTATCTGAGGATCGCCTACGGGATCGTCGCAGGGATCGTGATTCTGGGAATCGTGCTGCGCTTCCTTGAAGGAGTTGCCCGCCGCCAGATGGCCGCAGCAAAGCAGGCGCTGCCAGCAGGCAGTGCCGATCCTGCCTGATGGTCGAGGAGCAGTCAGGGAATTAGGTAACAGCCTTGTCGCTAATCGTGCCTCGACAACTCGGCCTCGGTTGTGATACAGGAAAATTCTCCCCCATCATGACCGCACGATTTCAGCCGACCCTATTCGCATATTCCCTTTGCCTCGCTGCATGGAGCCAGGCCGCCCCGCTGATAATCAGCGCCACTCATTCGCCCGCAGTGCCATCGCCAGGCAATCAGGTAATGGTGACTGCTGACATCACCGGAGCCTCCCAGGCGACGCTGAACTGGCGATTGGACGGCGCGCCGTCATTTCAGGCGGTCAGCATGACGGCGGCGGGCAATACCTGGTCTGCCAGCATTCCGCCGCAGGCGAACGGCATGGTCGTGGAATTTGCGGTGACGGCCACGGGGGGAGGCACTTCGACCTGGCCGTCGCCCTCCCAGACGGCGCTGCTCCGAGTGGAAGAGAGTGCAGTGAACTCTTCGTGGACCGCGGGAGCGGCCCCGGTTTGGCGACTGCTGACGAGGGCTTCGGACAGTGCGGCCCTCGCGGCGGGTACACCGGTGCAGAGCAGTGTGGTCGTTCGCGACGGCAGCGGGCTGACCGTGCGACACGCATGCAGTCTGCGGCAGCGGGAGGCTTCACCGAAAGTCTGGAGCCTTACGTTTCCCGCGGGCGCTCCGTGGCAAAACCGCCTGTCGGTGAATCTGAGTGCTGACCGTCCACATTGCCAGGTTTTTGGCGCGGCGGTGTTTTCGCGTGCGGGCCTGCCGACTGCCGCCGTGGAGTCGATCGAAGTGCGCATGAACGGCGTGAACGCGGCTGTCCCCGTTACGCCGTCTTTCGGACGTTTTGCGCTCAGCGAGCCATTCGATGCGGCATGGGCGGCGAGGCAGTTTCCAGCCAGCGCAGGAGGAAATCTTTACCGCATGGACGACTCCGGCCCGGGCACGCACGGCGAGCTGGCCTATGAAACTCCAGCCACTGCCGCGAACTATGCCGAAACTTATTTGAAGACATCCGGCGCGGCTCCTCACGACCTTGCCGACATCATCGCGCTCACGGACAAACTCTCCAACGCACCGCAGTCAACCTACCGCGCGGACATCAGCCAGCGGCTGGATTTTGAGCAATGGCTGCGCTTTCTCGCTCTCGATTCGCTGCTGGGAAATGGCGAGCCTGGACTCCAGACAGGGCAGGGGACCGACGTGGTGCTTTACCATCTGCCCTCCAGCGACCGCATCCTGCTCGTGCCGCATGAACTGCGCGCCATCCTCGGCCGCGGCGTCAGCGCCGGCACGGAGACCCGCAGTCTCTTTAGCAGTGATGCCACCTCCGGTCTCAACAGGTTGATGACACACCCGGACGTGCTGGCGGATTACACAAAGACTGTGCAGGAACTGCTCGATGGCGTCTTCGCCTCGGCGGTGCTCGACCCGCTGCTGCAGCAACTCATGGGTGGCTGGGTGTCGGGCAGTGAAATCACGGCGGCACAGCAATACATTTCCGCTCGCCGCGCTTCCGCCGCTTCGCAGCTTCCCGCAGCGACCTCGCCCCTCTCCATTACCGGTGAAGCCGCCGCTGTGGAAACCATGGCGACAACGGCCACGGGCACGATCACTCTCAGCGGCACGTTTCCCGTCGCGCAGACCGGCTCCGTCACCGTCAATGGTGTGCCGGCGATCCTCAGCTTTCGTACCATTGGCGGCAGCACTGCGGGAACCTGGACCTTTACCGCCACGGGGGCGGGCGGCACTCTGGTGCGCGGAGTGAATCAATTTCTTGTCGAGTTTTGGAGCGGCACCGGTGGCACCGGCACGGTTCTCCATTCCCTGACCGGGCAAGCCCTCTACTCCGGCGGCGGCACCACGGTGCCAGCCACGATTTCGGCCGGCATCCGATGGACCGCAGCCGGCAGTCCCTGGCGTGTGACGGCCAATGTCACTGTGTCTTCCGCAGCTACACTCACCATTGATCCGGGCGTGAGTGTTTTCGTCTCGCCGGGAAGGAAGATCACGATCAACGGTCCCCTCAATGTCGCCGGCACGGCCTACGGCAGAGTGCGGTTTTCGCACGTTCCTGGAGCCACAGAGGTGGACAATCCCAATATTGCAGGCACGCAGATCGGGCCGCCAAAGTGGGGCGGTATCGTCATTGAGAAGAGGCTCAATCCGCTGAACATCATTGCCTACGCGGATTTTCATAATGCGGAAAAGGACAGCACGACCGGCAGCATCACCGTGAGTGAGTCCGCGATATTGGTGGACCACTGCACGTTCTGGGGCACAAAATTTCATGGGATTCGCGGCGACAGTAATACGATCACCGTTCAGGACTGCTACTTCCCTGACAGTTTCCTGCCGGGGGAGAACCCGCTGACCCTGGGGCTCGACAACGACAGTGAGTTCATCCAGATGAACGCCTCAGCCGGCGGCGGCGCTGGCTTCACCGGAGCCTGGCCCACCGGCGGCGTGCTGCGCTTTTACCGCAATACGTTCGGTGCGCTCCCCGGACACAATGATCTGATTGATATCGTGGCCGGCAAGTGGGGCGCTACTCCTGTCCTGGATGCGCAGGACAACTATTTCCTCGGGCCCGTCGGCGATGAGGCTATAGACATGGAGGGAGATTCATACCTTGCAGGGAACTTTTTCTCCAACATCAAAAAGGACCAGTACACGGAGGATTTGGGCTATGCCAATGCGCTGTCCATGAATTCCCTCGCCGGAGTTCCGGATACCACTTCGGTGATAACGAGGAACGTGTTCACGAGAGTGGATCACGTTGTGATGATGAAGGGAAACACGGCTTCGATTATTGAGCATAACACTATCGCCTGCCAGAACAACGACTACGCCTTCAATGGTGGTGCCGACCCGCAAACCGTGCGAACAGCAGTGGCCGGTTTTTACATTCCGGAGGATGACAAAGTGCCGGGCGAGGGAGCCTATTTGGGTTACAATTTGCTTTACGGCGCAGCCGGGCACGCGGGTGGTCCAGCGGGTGGATACCCCCGGGTATTCAGTTTCGCGGACAGCAAGGGGACGACCACAAAGCTCGAAATGTTCGCCAATTTCATTGATCCTGCCATTCAGGATCCGGTGATCGGCATTCGTCATCCCAACAATGTGCTGCATCCGTCCTGGCAGGGGGTAACCGGAAACCCGCAGTTCACTGATGTGGCTGCGGACGACTATTCTATTCCACCCGGGTCTCCCGCCCGCGGCACGGCACCGCACGGACTCGACTACGGAGCGAGCATTCCCAAAGGCTGCTATCTCGGCAACTTGCCTCCCCTCGTGACCTCGCAGAATTCGGCGGCCATTATCGTCGGCGGACCAGGCATCTTTTCTTATAAGTGGCGGCTCGATGCCGGTCCGTGGAGTGCGCCGGTGACGATCGCGCCCGGAGTCTTCTCCCGCACCACGCCGACCGTGCGGACGGCGACGCTGGCGTTGACTTCTCTGTCGGCGGGCCTGCACACGCTGGAGGTCATTGGTCGTGATTTCGCCGGCAACTGGACGCCGGAACTGGAGGCCACGCGCGCCAGTTGGACGGTGGATACCGTGGTGCCCCTGCTTTCTCTGAATGAAATCCAGGCTGGCGCAGGTGGCGGGATAGAAATCTTCAACGGCGGCATCAGTTCCATCGCGCTCAGCGGCTGGAGTCTCACCGACACAGCCGCAGTGCCGGGTAAGTTTTCCCTAACCGGCACGCTCGCCGCCGGGGCATACCTCACGCTGCCGTCCGCAGTCACCGGCATCACGTTGCCAGCCACCGGCGGCATGGCGTTGCTCTTCCAGGGAGTGACGCAACGCGATGCCAGCGCCTTCGGTCCCCAGTCCACGGCAAGGAGCCTCGGGCGCATCGGGCGCGAACGGTTGTGGACTCCCTGCACGCCCACGGCCAGCGCGGCCAATACCGCCGCCGCCACCGGCCTCGTTTCGACGCTCCGTTTCAGCGAATGGCTCGCTACCAGTCCCGGCTGGGTGGAAATCACCAGCACGGATGCCCTTCCGGTGGTGCTCGACGGGCTGACGCTCACCTCCAATCTTCCTGGCGGCGCGGGCGATTACACTTTCCCGGTGCACAGCCTCATCGCGCCTAGTGGATTTCTTACGCTTCATTCGCCGGCGACACTTCCGTTCTCCCTCTCCGGGCCCGGCACTGTGCTCACGCTGTTGGATGGAGAAACCGTGCTCGACAGCATCCAGATCTCCCGCGCCGTGCCCGGCAGCAGTGAAGGCCGCAATGTGTCAGGCCAGACCGCGTTCTTCCCCACGCCCACTCCTGACGCGGCGAACGGCCCCGGCGCCCCGGCGACACTGAGCGCCTGGCTGGGTGCCTACGGTGCCACTGCCGGCACGGACCAGGACGGCGACGCCTCCACCGCAGTGGCCGAGTACGCGCTCGGCACGCTGCCGCTCGACGCAAAATCCGTCGCCCGGCTCTCACTTTCCTCACGCGCTCCCGATGGTTCGCAAAATCTTTCATTCGTCATGCCTGTCGCGGGCCGGGGTGACATTGACTACACGGTGGAGTCCGCCACCGGCCTCGCCGGGCCATGGACAGCGCAGACTGTGAAACAGGGCAACGCCGCCTGGACCGGCAGCGCTCCCGTCACCACGGGTGCGGAAGAGGGAGGCTATGCTCCGGTCAGCGTGCGACTCCAGCCCGGTGCCGCTCCCAGGACTTTTCACCGCCTCCGGTTCACGCTCCGGTAGGCTGACTAATCCTGAAAAATGGAGTGAGAACCGCGGATAGCGCGGATTACGCAGATGTTCAGAAACTTATGCCGGGAGGCCGCTCAACCAGCGGGTGAACCACCTGGATCGGCAACCTCCTCATTGTCCGTGTCATCCGCGTCATCCGCGGTCTTCAATTCTGTATTTAGGCTAATTCGTGGCACCCGGCGCGGTCGTCTCGCCTGACATCTTGCGGAACATCTCCAGGCCCATCTGCATCATCTGCTGCTGGTTCTCCTGCGACTTCACAAACTGCGCAAACTGCTCGCCGCTGAGTATCCCCTTCGCGCGCTCCTGAATCTTCTGCTGCAGCACCGCATTCTGCGTGAGATAGCGGTCGAGATTCTCCTGCGACACAGCGGACGGATCGGCTTTGACGGGATCGGACAAGTCCATGTCGAACTTGAACGCCTTCCGTTCATCATACATCGCGTCCATGAGCTTCGTCTCCGTCGGTTCATCCAGCGTCAGGCCTTTGTCCTTGAGCATGGAATTGAGGAGCTTGAGTTGCTCTCGCTCCGGCGCGGAACTCTCAAAGCGCTCAAACTTCCCGTAATCGTCTCCGAGCGACTCCTTGAGTTTCGCATTCAAGTCAGCGGTCAATTTCTCCAGATCCGCCGCCGCCGCCTTCCGCTCCTCAGGCTTGAGATCCTTGTCCATCACCTTGAGGCCCACATCCATCTGCGCGGATATCCGTTCCTTTAGCAGGGCCGTCACCTTTTCTCGCTTCGCCTCGTCGAGTCCCATCAGGTCGAAGAGGTCCCGGTACTGCAGTTCGATCTGAGCCCCCGTCTGAGCCCGCAGCATATCGCGCATCGCCGGGTCGCGCATCCGCTTCATCATGTCCGGCAGCACGCCAGCCGTGTCTTTTTCGCCCGGCGTTTTGGCTTTTGGCTTCTCCTTTTTCTCCTCCGGCTCCAGAGGAATGCCGAGATCCTTGAGCTTATCCGTG
>JANOZA010000415.1:0-1940 GCA_031429155.1 Verrucomicrobiota bacterium
CGATGGGCGCGCGCTATGCTCATGGCATCATCACACTTGAGGAAGCCGCGGACATGGGTTGCCGGGCGTGCGCTTCACCGGGCGGGGGCTGTCAGTTCCTGGGAACGGCGGCGACGGCGCAGGTGGTGGCGGAGGCGCTCGGTCTCGCGCCGCCACACAGTGCGCTCGCGCCGAGCGGTCAGGAAGTGTGGCTCGACATCGCGCGTCAGGCGGCGCGTTGCGTCACGGACATGGCGCGCGCCGGGCTGCGCACGCGCGACATCCTCACCGATGCCGCCATTACCAATGCCATGACCGTCCATGCGGCGTTCGGTGGCTCGACAAATCTCCTGCTGCACATCCCCGCCATCGCCCACGCCGCCGGACTGCGCCGCCCCACGGTGGAGGACTGGACTGCAGTGAACCGCCGCACGCCACGACTGGTAAGTGTGCTGCCCAACGGCCCAGTGCACCACCCCACCGTCCGCGTCTTCATGGCCGGCGGCGTGCCGGAGGTGATGCTGCATCTGCGTGACCTGGGGCTCCTGGATTTGTCCGTCCGATCGGTCGGATCAGACGGATCATTGGGGGATGTCCTTGATCAGTGGGAGAAAAGCGAACGCCGCGTCCGCTTCCGTGAGCTGCTCACCCAACTCGACGGCGTCTCCCCGGATGAAGTCATTCTGCCGCCTGACAAAGCCAAAGCCCGCGGCCTCACCAGCACCGTCACTTTTCCGAGTGGCAATATCGCGCCTGACGGCGCGGTCATTAAGAGCACCAGCATAGACCCTTCGGTCGTCAGCGAGGATGGCATCTATCGCCACGAAGGCCCGGTGAAGTTCTTCACCAGCGAAGCCGCCGCCATGCAGGCCATCAAACGCGGCGGCATCGCTGCGGGTGATGTCATCATCCTCGCCGGCTGCGGCCCCATGGGCACGGGCATGGAGGAAACTTACCAACTCACCAGCGCACTTAAATTCCTGCCGTTCGGCAAACACGTCGCCCTCATCACCGACGCCCGGTTCTCCGGCGTCAGCACCGGTGCCTGCATCGGCCACGCCGGCCCCGAAGCCCTCGCCGGCGGTCCCATCGGTCGCCTCCGCGACGGCGACACGGTGCGCATCGAGATTGATCGTGTGAACCTCACCGGTTCCGTCAATTTCACCGGCCCCGCCGGGCAGCCGATGTCGCCAGAGGGAGCCGCCGTCTTCCTCGCCGCCCGCCCGCCGCATCCTGATTTGAAACCACACCCGTTGCTGCCAGCGGACACTAAACTCTGGGCCGCACTCCAGGCCGTCAGTGGCGGGACGTGGGGCGGTTGTGTCTTCGATGTGGAAGCCATCGTCTCAAGCCTCCGGCCTCCAGCCGGGTCTCTTTAGAGTCCGTCGGGAACTCTAGAACGCCGGGGGAGTGCCAGAAATCACATTCTTTGAAGGTGGCTCTGAACTCCGTTCAGAGAAGCGCCGGACTTGCCACAGAGCGCCAAGCCACATTCCCGCTCCGCGGTTCGCGGACTGACAAAGATTTGCCTTTCCCTGCGGTCGCTCCTGTGCGCAGATGGTCCTCTAATATCTGACACGCCTCAGTCCTGGCGGACAAAGACCACACCACACCACCATGATCCGCACCGCCCTCTCCCTCCGCCGCCGCATCGCCGCCGCCCTCGCCCTTCTGCTCACCTGCACGGCCTCGCTCGCCCAGACCTGGACCGGCGGCGGCGATGGCGTCTCGTGGAACTCCGGCCTCAACTGGAACGTGCTGCCGGTGAGTGGTCCAAGCACTATCGTCCAGTTCAACAACGCCGGGGCGATCATCACGAACCAGAACCTGGGAAATCCTTTTCAGCTCAACAACCTCTTTCACGGCGGGGCCGGATCGCTGACCGTGAATGGCAATGCGCTTTCGTTTAACGGCTCGGCCTATCTCCAGGCGACGGCTGCGGCCCTCACGGTCAACGCGCC
>JANOZA010000416.1:0-2009 GCA_031429155.1 Verrucomicrobiota bacterium
CCGCGCACGCGCGTCACGGAATCCCGCTCCAGTCGCACGATGGAGTCCTTCTTCGCCATCTCGGCATCCAGCCACGCGTAGAGCGCGGCTTCCTTCGGCTGGGCGATGAGCGCCTTTCGCGCGGCCAGCGGCGGGAGGGAAAAGGCTTCGAGGTGAACGAGGCCTTCTCTGGGAACGGTCCCATCTATAAGATTGGCAACGATTGAGTCCACGACTCTCAACTGCTCGGCCGTATTTTTTACAATGAGGCGGCAAGAACCGCGATCGAAAGAAGCCTCTGTGCCCACATGGGAAAAGCTGACGCCAAGAGACTCGAGGACGAGACGGGCTGCGTCGGGGCCTTTCTTCGGTGCAGGAGCCGCTGCGAACGGATCAGCCGGAGCTTCGACTTCTGCTTTGGCGGCTTTGCCGCGGCTGAGGAAATCAGGCGGCACCTGGAAGACCCGCGTCTCCAGGGCAACGGCTCCAGTAGCCGCTGGAACAGGCTGAGCAGCATTCGGATCCTGCGCCAAAGCAGAACGAGTGAAGCCTGGCGTGCAGGCGAGAAGGACGGCGGCGATGAGTGAATTTGTTTTCATAACTGATGGAAGGTGAATGCGGATTAGCGGGGATCGGTGACGGTGAGGAAGAGCAGGCGGGTAACATTCTCCGTGTTGCCGCCCTCCACGCCGGTGCCGACCGGCGGGCTGAAGGTGCCGGCTAGCGTAGGCTGGCCCAGTGTGGTGATGATCTGCGCGGAGAGCTTGCTCGTCTCAAAGGTGGGCTGCATCATTTCACCGGAGGGAGTCTGACTGGAGAGGCCGCAGAGCTTCACGAGTTCCGGTGCCAGGTTTATGTCCACGGTCTGTCCATCCTCACCGATAGTGAGTTCGATCTCCGCAGTCCAGCCCGTGTTTTTTATGCTGAATGTGGTGGGCGTGGTGGTGGTGTAGGGCCACGGGCCGAAGACCCGGCCTGCCGCCATGGACCCTGGCGCCATAACGGAAGCCGCAGCGCCCGCAGCGCCGGGATCGCCCTGAGCACCGGGGGCGGGCGTTGGCGGAGTGGGGGCCGGAGGCACCGGTGGAGCGGGCACCGGCGCGGGATTGGTGATAGTGGTGTGACTGCCGCCATCCACCGGCAGGCCGAGGCCTATCACCTGCGGGATTTGCGGCGGATCGAAGTCCGTCGGGTAGGGATACTCCGCGATCTCCTCCAGCTTCGATCGCTGCCCGCCGCGCACCCGCAGCAGGGCGAGCTTCTCCAGCTTCACCGCCGGCTTCTCCTTCTCCAATTCCGCGCCCAGCCACGCGTAGAGGTCCGCCTGTTTGGGAAACTGGCGCATCACCCGGCGACCATCGGCCAGGGACAGCGTGAAGACCTCCATGCGCACCACGCATTCGGCCGGGAGTTGACTCACGTGGTTGGGGTCCGCCGGCGCAGGAGCGGGCGGGGCCGCGCCGTCTTTGACGAATGGATCGCCACTGCCCGGCTGTTGAGCCAGACTGTGGAGAGTGCCCGCGCAGAGCACGGCGAGGATGGGGAGGCGGTATGTTTTCATGGATGTTATTGGGTTCACTGACGACGCCATCCTGCCACACCCGCAGAAGTTTGCGTCAAACCAGCGTCAGAACTCTGTAAAAGTTCTGTCAAAGCCCGGCGGTGACGCCCGCAGCACTGCGGCAGGAGAGGAAAATCCCTCTTGGCGCGGGCTCCCGGACGGCGATACGTCGCCCGCTTTCAACCTCCGCATCCACACCCATGACATCACGGTTCCGCTTTCTCGTCCTCGCTCTTTTCTCCGCCGCCACCCTTGCGGGCAGCACGCCGCACGCCTCGGCGCAGGCTGTGGATCCTAATCAGCATCCGGCGGCAGTAGTCGTGCGGGAGTATCTGGGCATGATCATTACCCGCCAATGGAGGAAGAGTGTGGACATCGTGGATGTGAAGTCCATGGAGGTGCTGCACCAGGACTACGTGGGACGGCTCAAACAGGCGCCGACGATGGACGAGGAGGAGGCAATGGTGCG
>JANOZA010000417.1:0-10791 GCA_031429155.1 Verrucomicrobiota bacterium
GAACCCGCTGCTGAGGGTGGCTACGTTTGCTGGCTGGAGGAAATGCCGGCTGTGCAAACGCAGGGCGAAACGATGGAGGAAGCCCGGGCCAATCTACAGGAGGCCTTTCAGCTTTCGCTGACGTACCTGAGAGACCGCTCACGCGCCACTTCCACTCCCGCTGCGGTAAGGGAGATGATGGATCTTACGGCATGAAGCTGTCGGACCTCGAACGTCATCTGCGCCGGCATGGCTGCGTTTTGAAAAGGCAGGGTGGCAATCACGCCATTTGGGAAAATCCCACCACGGGCGACTGGTCCAGCGTGCCGCGCCACCGGGAGGTTAAAGATTTTCTCGCGCGCGGCATTTGCCGACAGTTGGGCATCCCACAAATTTGAATCCTGCTCTCAGCGGAGGGTGAGGAATTCATGGTGATTGAGCATGGTGAGGAAGAAAAGTTCGCGCTGCCGCGGGGTGGCGGGCTTGAGGAAGTCAAGACAGGCGGTGAGTTCGTCCGGGGAAGGCTCGCGGGTGAGCAAGCGAATGAACGTCTGGCGAACGAGCACGACGTCGTCTTTCTCCGCTGCCGTCTGCGCGGCGATGGCGCGGGCGCGGGACTGGGTGAGTTCGCTGTTCATCAAGGCCAGCGCCTGCTGGGGCATGACGGTGGGTTTACGCTCGTAACATTCCACGACGCTGGGGCCGTCAAAGACCTGCATGAACTCGGCCTGCTTTTCGGCAGCACAGCGCAGATACAGACTGCGGCGCGGAGAAGTGAGGGCGAGGGACTGCTCGATCTCCGGCCCACCACGGGTCAGCGCGAGACCGCCGGTGGTGTAGAGGATGTTATCCCGCACGGCCTCGGCTTCCAGCCGCCGCGAGGGGAAATGCCAGAGGGTGATGTTGTCAGGGTCAGCGTGCTGCATTTTCTCCGCATCGCTGCCCGGAGCGCTGCTCTGGCGATAAACAGCGCTGAGGCAGATGAGGCGGTGAAGGTGACGCAGGGACCAGCCGTGGGACATGAGTTCACTGGCGAGCCAGTCGTGCAGCGCAGGGTGCGTGGAAGGGCGCGCGCCTTTGCCGAAGTCGGACAGCGTCGGGACGAGGCCCGCTCCAAAGTGACGCGCCCACAAGTGATTCACGGCGACACGGGCGGTGACGGGATTTTGCGGGCTGGTGAGCCACTTCGCGAATGCGAGACGGCGTCCGCTGCTCTGGGCGGGGTAGGCGGGGAGTTCACGCGGCTTGTAGGCCGTCGAGGGAGGCTGCGCGCAGGCGGCTTCGGCTTTTGTCAGGGCGGCGCGGGCGTCTTCGAGTTTCTTGGCGTCCGTGCCTGCGGCCAGGACCTGGCGGGCCGCCGCAGCGCGAGCTTCCTCGCGCTGAGCAGCGGTGGCGGACTCGGCGGCGGCTTTCCATTCCGGCGTTTCCTTTTTGCCCGCGTCTTCGAGACGCTCCGCGGCGAGGACGGCGAGCAGCGCGTGGTATTTGGCATCCGCGAGAGTTTTCTCCTCCGCCGGCGCGGCATCCACTGCGGCTTTGGCGGCGGCTTCGAGATCAATGCGCACACTCTCACGCCGCTGCGGGGCGGTGGCGGTGCGCGGGAGGTCCACGGGCTTCACTTCCAACGTGCCCCCGAGAAATGCAGGGACTCCCGGCGCGATGACTTTGTCCTTCTGCGGCTGGCGCTCGTCGCCCCTGGTGAATACGTAAGTCGCCGCAGCGAGGTCAGCATCATAGACGCGGGCGAGTCCATCCTTCGTCGTATCGGCCTGACCAGGCACGTGATCGAGCCGAACCTGGTGGGGCTCAAAGACAGCGCGGAAAGCAAAGTAGTCCGTCTGCTTCAGCGGATCAGTCAGGTGATCGTGGCATTTGCAGCAGCCAAAGGTCAGACCGAGAAAAGCCATGCCGGTGTGCTTCACGGTGTCCTCCATCCACTGCTCGCGGCTGAGCATCTTGTAATTCCTGACAAGGAATCCCGTGGCGCGCAGCGCGGCATTATCCTCCGGCACGCGCTCATCGGCGGCGAGCATATCGGTGAGCATCCGGTCGTAACCGGTGTCGGCCTGGAGCGACTCCACGATCCAATCACGCCAGCGCCAGATGTGCGGCTGGCTGTCACGGATCTGCTTGCCGTCGGCCCAGCCGGCCCAGTCGCTGTAGCGCCAGACATCCATCCAGTGACGCGCCCAGCGCTCGGCGTGACGGGGATCGGCGAGGAGACGGTCCACTACTTTTTCGTAGGCATCCGGCGACATGTCCGCAAGAAAGGCCGCCCGCTCCTCCGGTGTCGGCGCCAGGCCGGTGAGGTCGAGATAAACGCGGCGGAGAAGCGCCTCCCGGGAAGCGGGGGGACGCGCGGCGGTTCCCCTGCCCTGCCGTTCGGTGGAAAGAAAAGCGTCTATGGCATTGCCCTCTCGGACCGCAGGCACCGGAGGAGTCTTCACTGGCTCAAACGGACGCCACGCCCACGATTCCTCCGCCCGCAGCGGCAAGACGCAAAGCAGCAGGGTCATGAAATGGAGTCGGTTCAACATGCGGACGGGGCGGGATATTCGCCGGACGGATACGCCCTGTCCATTTAGGATATTTCCTCAGATGCGCCAAGGCACCACCGCTGGCCGGTATGCGATGGCGGGCGGCGAGACCGCAGGGCCCATCTTGCATTTTCCTCAAAACCCCTCACAGTTGCCTCACCTTAACTCACCCTCAGCCTGCACTCACCCATGAGCGAACCCGCCCACCTCGAAGCACTCCCCCCCATCGGTCTCCTCGCCGAACTCGATCCCGGTGTCCGCCACATCCTTGCCCAGGCCGGACGCTTTGAATCCCTGGCCGTGGAGACACGTCTGGCCACTCAGGGATCCTCCCATCGCACACTCAGCGTGCTGCTTTCCGGCAAGGCGAGCGTCTATTGCCATGCAAACGGCGACTATGTTCACGTGGGCGACATCAAACCCGGCGAGACCATCGGGGAGATGAACATGCTGGACCCTCAGCGGGCGAGCGCCGATGTGACCATCACAGAAAAGGCGCAGGTGTGGATCATTGAGATCGAACAATTCCAGGCCATCGTACAGCAGGATCCGGCGACTGCTTACACTGTCCTCGAATGGCTGGCCCGCGAACTCTGCCGCCGCCTTCGCCGGAATTCCGACCACATGCTCCGTCAGGCGGAAGAACGCCGCAGCCACATGCGGGACATTGATTATTGAAGCAGGGGCGGCGCCCACTGACCACTTGCGTCTCCCTGGGCAAATGACCAAGTCTTGCGCCACTGCATGTCCACCCCAACCCGTCCGGATAAGAAGCGCATCTCCGCCCGCGATTTCCTCGTCGCGACGCGAGGTCCCTACCGGCGGCTCTTTGGATTTCTCAAACCCTACCGCACCCGGTTTATCCTCGCCCTGGTCTGCGGCGCGCTCTTTGGCGGGCTCAATGGCCTGCTGATTTACTCGCTCGGCCACGTCAGCAACGAGGTCCTGCCGAAGGAGCAGCCCGCGGGCCGCAGCGGGACGACAGTGGTCGAAACCTGGCACGGAAAACGGGAACTGCCGGAGTTGCAGGAGGCGCTATCGAGCTTGCCGGACATCGGGAAGGCGCGAACTGAGGAAGCCCTTCGCAGCTATACGGAATTTCGAGAACTCCTGCACGACCGCTCCCTGCACCCGCTGCCGGCTGGAGAGACGGATCCGCTGGAAGGCGTGAAGCTTTCTCCAGCTATACCGGAAGAGTTTCGGCTCTGCCTTGAGGGCGAACGCGCGCTGTTGAGCAAGGGCTTCGAGTCTGCGCCGGCCAGCGGCGGATTGTCGCTGAACCTGCGCTCCAGCGAGATGCCCGGGCACATAAAATCGGCCCGCGCATTCTGGAAACAACTGCTCAGCCTGCCCGAAGATCAGCGCCGCCACCGCACCATCTGGGCGCGCTATTTACTGGCCCACACCGAGCCCGACAAGAACGTCCGGGCGGAAGAACTGCACGCACTGCACGAGGACGCGAAGAGCGGGAAATTCACCGATGTCCTCAGCCTCGTCAGCCTGGCACCGGAGCCCAAGCCACTCAGCCGCATCGTCCTGCTTTGCCTGCTGCTTCCCGCCCTGATGATCGTGCGCGCCCTCTTTGGCTATCTGAATGCCTACTGGCTCACGTGGGTCAGCCTGCGAGTGCTCAATGACATCCGCAGCAAACTCTTTGAGCGCATCCTCGGACAGAGCATGGAGTTCTTCAACAAACAGAAGTCCGGCGATCTGATGCAGACGATCCTGAATCAGACGCGCGTAGCCCAGGAGACGCTGAGCACCGTGGCGGGCTACATCGTCAAGGAACCCATCGCCATCATCAGTGCGCTGGCCGTGTTGTTCTATATAGACTGGAAGTTCACCCTGATGACGCTCATTCTTTTCCCGCTGCTCATCGTGCCGGTGACGATCGTGGGGAAAAAAGTGCGGCGGCTCGCGGCGGCTGAAGAAATGGAGGCCGGCAACATGGCGGTCATCATGCAGGAGGCGCTCATCGGCGTGCGCGAAGTAAAATCCTACAACCGTGAGCCGCACGAGACCGAGCGCTTTAAGTTGTCGAACTGGCGAATGCTCTCCAACATGCTGCGCTGGCGAAAGGCGCTGGAAGCGACCGGCCCGGCGGTCGAAGTGATGGCCTCCATCGGCGTCGCCGGTGCGCTGCTTTATGTGTATAGCCTCGACATGCCGGCGGGGCAATTCCTCGCCCTGAACGGCGGCCTCATTCTGCTCTATCCGCCGGCCAAGGCGCTCAGCCGCGTGCCCATCCTGCTCCAGCGCTGCCTCGCGGCGACGACCAATGTCTTCGACCTCATGGACCGGGCGGTCAGTGTCCAGGATACACCGGACGCACAGAGTCTGCCGCCGGCTGCGGGACGCATCGGATTCGAGAATGTCACCTTCGCCTACGGCGCCGAAGCGCCGGCACTGCGCGGCCTGTCGCTGGAAATAGCGCCGCACGAATCCATCGCGTTCGTGGGTCGCAGTGGAGCGGGAAAGAGCACCGTCTTCAGTCTGCTGCTGCGTCTCTACGATCCTCAGTCGGGGCGCATCCTCCTGGATGGCCACGACATTCGCGGCGTGACTCAGGAATCCCTGCGGGCGCAGATCGGCGTCGTGAGCCAGGATGTGTTTCTCTTCCATGACAACATTTACGAAAACATCCGCTACGGCCGGCTGGATGCCACGGAAGCAGAGATCCACGAAGCCGCGCGGCGAGCTCACGCGCATGACTTCATCCTCGCGCAGCCGCAGGGCTACCAAACGGTGATCGGGGACAAAGGCAGCCTGCTCAGTGGCGGTCAGCGTCAGCGTATTTCCATCGCCCGGGCGTTCCTCAAGAACGCGCCGATTCTTTTGCTCGACGAAGCGACCTCCGCGCTGGACCCGGAAGCCGAGCGTCACATCCAGGAAGCGATCCGCGACCTTGCGGAAGGCAAAACCGTGCTGGCCATCGCCCACCGGCTAAGCACCGTCATCAAGAGCGACCGGATCATCGTCATGCAGGACGGCGCCATCACCGCCGCCGGACCTCACGCGGAATTGCTGGAGAAGAGCGAACTCTATCGCAGCCTCTACACGATGCAGTTTCACTCCGGGGAAAGCTGAGCATGGGAAGCGCCTGGAGTGCGGCGGCGTTCATGGCCGCAGCAGCGATCAGGCGGGGATCAACCCGCTCACCGCGTCCCGCTCTTCCTTCAGTTCATTGATCGTGAGATCAATCTTCGACTGCGCGAAGGCGTCAATTTCCAGCCCTTGAACGATTTCATACTTGCTGCCGTCCGTGCGGATCGGGAAGCCGACGATGAGACCTTTCTCAATGCCATAGCTGCCATCGGAGGGAACGCAGACGCTGGTCCAGTCGCCGGCAGGCGTGGGAGTGGTGAGGCTCTTCACCGTGTCCACCACAGCATTCGCTGCACTGGCGGCGCTGCTGGAGCCACGAGCCTTGATGATCGCGGCACCGCGCTTTTGCACAGTCTCGATAAACGGGCCGCGCAGCCACTCGTGGTCAGTGATGACTTCCGTGGCGGGCTGACCGCCGATCTTTGCATGGATGAAGTCGGGATACTGGGTGGACGAGTGATTGCCCCAGATGGCCATGTTGGTGACATCGCTGCTGTGGCGTCCGGATTTGGCGGCGAGTTGGCTCTTGGCGCGGTTCTCGTCGAGGCGCGTCATGGCGAACCAGCGGTCGGCGGAGAGATCGCGGGCGTTGTTCATCGCGATGAGGCAGTTGGTGTTGCAGGGATTGCCGACGACGAGCACTCGAGCGTCGGAGGCGGCGTTGCGCTGAATGGCTTGGCCCTGACCGATGAATATCTTCCCGTTGATGTTGAGCAGGTCTTTCCGCTCCATGCCGTCCTTTCGAGGCACGCTGCCGACGAGCAGCGCCCAGTTCACACCGCGGAAGGCTTCGTCGAGATTTGCGGTGGGCACCACTCCCTGGAGAAGAGGGAACGCACAGTCATCAAGCTCCATCACCACTCCGTTGAGCGTCGGCAGCGCCGGCTCAATCTCGAGGAGGTGGAGAATGACGGGCTGATCCGGGCCAAACATCGAACCGGAGGCGATGCGGAAGAGGAGGGAGTAACCGATTTGACCGGCAGCGCCAGTAACAGCCACGCGAAGGGGAGCTTTCATGATGGGATTGGTGTAGTTGGGGAAGGGAGCGCGGTCACTGGCACGGAGGACAGCAGGCGGCAACTGCTGGTTTTGCAGGTTCACCCGGCAAACCGAAGGAGGATCACCGCTGTCCAGCCTCAGCGCGAAAACCGCGCGACGTGAGGCGACACGAGCCGTTCGAAGTCATGGAATCCCATGCGAATGACTTCGGCGTGCGTGCCGGCATTAAAAGTGATCTCAGCCTCCTCGCCGAGGTCCGGCGAGACATAGACCGGAATTTCATAGAGATTGCCAAAAGGAGGCATGGCTCCGGGTTCACAGTCAGGAAAGCAGGCCTTAAATTCATCTTCGCGCGCCAGCCTCACATCGTCCGTCTCAGCGCATTCGCAGAGGTCGTCGAGTTCCACTTTTTGATTCGCCGGCACCACCGCCATAGCCGGCGCGCCATCAATGACTACCATGACTGTCTTGGCCATGGCCTTGCCAGTGACGTGGGTGGACTCCGCCACTTCCTGCGCCGTGAACGCCGGCGGATGCGTGATGATTTCGTATCGAACGTGCTCCCGGTCGAGAAAGGTCTTCAGTGTCTTCGCAATCATGGGGTCCTGCTTTCTGGGTTATGCCCGGCGAGTCAGGACCCGTTCAGGCGGTTGGTGTTCGATAAACAGACACTACGCCAATTGAGCAGGGCGCGTCAAGATTCCCTGCCCTCCTGGTGAGAAATATACCTGAAAGCCGAACCTTGACGCCGAATCCCTCTTCTGTTTTTTCGCCGAATACGGAGCACGCCGCCACTACTGAGCAGACACCTCTTCATCCGGATCTTCGGGCTCATCGGGATCCTCTTCAATTTCCCGTCGCCATTCACGTTTCACCCACGGACGGACAAGGCCGTAGAAGAGGTAGCCCACAAAGATCACGGCAGGCATGATGTAGGGCTTGTACAGAATGAGGACGACAACGAAGATGGCCGCGAAAAACCAGGGGATGGTTCGCTTTGTTTTCCAGGACAGGCCTTTGAAACTGGGATAGCGCCGCTTGCTCACCATGAGGAAGGACAGGAGCACCATGAGGCCCGGGAGAGTCCATTTCCAGTTTCCCAGTTCCAAAAGGTCCTTCGCCTTGGGATCAAGCAGCAGCAGGGTTACAGAAGCGATGACGCCCGCTGCGGCGGGAATCGGGCAGCCTGTGAAATCACGGCTGGGTTTGCCACTGGCGATTTGAGCCAGACAATTGAAGCGGGCCAGGCGGATCGCTCCGCAGAGCACATAGAAAAAGGCGATGAACCAGCCGGCCCGCTCGCTGTCCATGCTATCGAGCACCACGTGGTGCATCAGCAGCGCAGGAGCCACACCGAACGATACGATGTCTGCGAGAGAATCAAACTCGCGGCCAAACGGGGACTCCTCACCGATGGCCCGCGCGATTCGACCATCGAGCATGTCGAACAGGCAGGCCCCCAGGATTAGCCCGATGACGAGAATGGCATCGCCCGTCGTGGGAGGCTGCAACAGGTGGAGCATGGCAAAGAATCCACAAAAGAGATTCCCAGCCGTCATCAGGTTGGGGAAGAAGTGGATCTTGGGAAGTTCGTCTTTCATGAGTAAAGAAAGGCCGCACACGGAGCGCGGCGTCCCGTTGTAGGGTTGACCGTATCGTATAGGCGTGCGAGATGCCGCCGAAAGAGAAAACTTCCCCGACTTTCCTGACCATGACTGCGACGACGGCACTGAGCCCTGAGATGACAATGCACGACCTCCTGGAGGCCATGCCTGGGGCGAGGCGTGCTCTTTTCGCGAAGTATCACATCGGAGGGTGCAACAGTTGTGGGTTCTCTCCGGACGAGACGCTGACAGAGGTTTGTCTGCGGAATGAGAATCTGGATACTGAGGAAGTGCTCGGTCACTTGGAGGCGAGCGCGGAACAGGACGCGAAGATGCAGATCACCCCGGAGGAACTGGCCGCGGTGCAGGCCGACGGCTCGCCGTTGAGGCTCCTGGATGTGCGCAGCCGGGAGGAGCATGAGGCGGTGATGCTGCCGGGCTCGGAGCTGATGACGCAGGAAGTGCTGCAAAAACTTTTCGGTGAAGACAAGTCACAGCGCATCGTGGTCTATTGCCATCACGGAGTGCGCAGCCTGGATTCCGCTGCCTATCTCGCAGGTCACGGGATGACGAATGTGAAGAGTCTCGCCGGCGGCATTGATGCCTGGAGTTGCGATGTGGATCAGACCCTGCCGCGCTACCGGCTGGAAATGGAGTAAAACCCAAGCCTGGGGATCTTATGAACGAAGAACTGCTCAACGATTCGATCTCGAATCCGAAAAACCTCGGCGAAATGTCCGACGCTGACGCCGTCGGCACCGTGGGGAATCCCGAGTGCGGCGACATGGTGCGGATGTGGTTGAAGTTCACCGAGAAGGACGGGCGCAAGGTGATTGACCGGGCGTCGTTCCAGAGTTTCGGCTGTCAGACTGCCATCGCGGTGGCGAGCATGGCGACAGAAATGCTCAAGGGCCGCACCGTTGAAGAGGCTCGCGATCTTTCCGCGGCCGAACTCAGCGCGCCGCTCGGACCGCTGCCGCCGATGAAGATTCACTGCGGGCAAATGGTGGAGGGAGCGCTGCGGGCGGCTTTGGATGCCGATACGGCCACGGCTCCCGCGCCGCTACTTCCCCGGTCGTCCGGAAATCTAGCGGAAAGTCTCGGCGAAGCCTCCGGCATCAAGTCCGGCAAACTCAAAATCGTAACCATTTAAACTCCCCCATGAACACCGACATCACCCTTATCCGCGAAGTAGAAGCCATTCAAATACCGAGTGGCGACACGATCATCCTGCCCGCCGGCACACGGGTCATCATCACTCAGAGCCTCGGGGGAAGTTACACTGTCGCGACGGATCACGGCCTGGCGCGCATTTCCGCAAAGAACGCTGACGCGCTCGGTCTGGAGAAGAAAGCCGGCGACAATGGCCCCAGCGCGGTGCCGCTGACCGGAGAAGAGCTGGAGAAAGCCGTCTGGGAAGCCATGAAGTCGGTCTATGACCCGGAAATCCCCGTGAACATCGTGGACCTCGGCCTCGTTTATGACTGCGCCATCAGCAAAGAAGAGGACGACCAAACGGTAGTGCAGGTGAAAATGACTCTCACCGCTCCAGGCTGCGGCATGGGGCCGACCATCGCGGCGGATGCGCAGGGGAAAATCATGGGCATCGCCGGCATCAGTGATGCGCGCGTGGAAATCGTATGGGACCCGCCCTGGAATCAGGGAATGATTTCCGAGAACGGCCGGATGCAGTTGGGAATGGTGTAGGAGCGCGAACTGATTGAGCCGGGCTGGTATGGGGTGGACCGCTGGTCCGCTGCGGTTCCCGTCCGGTTTTCCACCTCACGTGGCCCGTGGTCCGCCCCCCCCCGGGGCGGCCCTCCATCCCGGCGACAGCCACACTCCCCCTCCCTGCGCAGCCCCATCCGGACAAAATGCAGAAAGATCCGGAAACCGGCTCTCCGTTCCTCATCCCGTATCAGCCGCCCGACAGCAGTGGCCCCAAACCGCCCCGCAGCGGCGGACCACTCCAGCAATCCCGTCCCGAACAGCTTCGCCGGCCAAAAACCTACCTTCATTTCCGAAAAAGGCTGGAAGGTTTTTCTGAAACCCTGGAAGATTTTTCCAAAAGGCTGGAAGATTCTTCTGAATCCCTGGAAGGTTTCTCTAAAAGGCTGGAAAGTTTCCCCGAAACCCTGGAAGGTTTTTTCAAAAGGCTGGAAGGTTCTCCTGAAACCCTGGAAGGTTTTCTCAAAAGGCTGGAAGGTTTTCCTGAAACCCTGGAAGGTTTCGACAAAAGGTTGGAAGGTTTTCGACTATTCCCGCAGTTCGGAATCAAGTGAGACCCTCATTCTTCTGATTTTCCACAAATTTTACCATTTTCGCAGCACCGATCACCAAATGCGGACGGAGTTTCTCCCTCGTCTTGCCGCCAATCCCCGGCACTTCCAGCAGGTCTTACAGCTTCTGGAAGGGCGGACTTCGATGATGCCGGGCGGCTTGAGCAATTCGTCGCGGGGCGCCGTTTTGGGATCCAGGACGAGGTCTTGCGGAGCCCCCGCCTTGCCGGCCGCCCGTTCCCCGGTCCCGCTCATTTCCTCCGCCCCGCCGCAATCTGTTCTCGCCAA
>JANOZA010000418.1:0-8085 GCA_031429155.1 Verrucomicrobiota bacterium
GACTGTTGAGGAATCCGGCGGAGATGAGTGGAGCGATGGCCTCCGGGTTCTCTGCGGTGGTGAGGTAGCGGATGATGAGGCGGCGGACGAGGGCCTCATCGTCGCCGACGGGCGTGGTGCCGGTGAAGGCGGCGGGATCGAAGTCGAGCGCTGCGGGGTGCTTCCAAAGGTCGGGGTGATCCTTCCGGTACTGGGCGCTGATATAACGGACGGGGCGGGGGAGCTTGAGATAGTCGAGGAGGCGCTTCTCTTCGAGCCGGCCCTGCTTTTCATCCAACGCGAGGAGGTGGTAGAGGAGGTTCGCTTTGAGCGGATTGGCGTTGGCATTGAGCGTGCTGGCATAGGCCCAGAGCCGCTCCAGCCACGCGCGGCGCACGGCGGGATCGCGGTCGGCGTCTTCAAATTCCGTGGGCCGCATCCGCGTCATCACCGCGGCAGTGAAGGTCTCGTTGTTGAGGAGCGCGGGCCGGAGCTTCTGGAGTGCCGCAAGCTGGTCGCTGGTGAGCAGCGTGTGGATGGGGAACTTCCCGAACGCCGCATCCTTTTCCTTCAACTCGCGATGGATGATGCCGACCAGCCCGGGGAAGTCGGGGCGCGTGAGCCGGGAGAGCAGCGCCCGGATTTCCGTGAGCTTCCATTTCTCCACCGGCTGCGTGAGGCGGTAGAGGCCGGCGTCGGTGATGTTCTTGAGATCGTCCGTGCCTTCGAGTGCTTTCTGCTCAAACGCCGCGAGCGAGATGAGCGCCGGATCGAGCACAGAGGAAAGTTCCGCGCGGGCTTCCTCGGTCTGGCGCTGGTGATTGAATTCCAGCTTCAGCTTTTCCCGGAGCCACGCGAGCGTGCCGGCGGGGTCTTTGTCGTAGGAGAGCAGCGCAGCGCGGTTTTTGAGAAGATCGCGCCGGCCATTGGGACCGGACGAGGCTTCCTCCCATTCCTTGAGAAGCGCGGCGGCTTTGTCGCGGTCACCCTGCGTCTGGTGGAAGAGCGCGTGGTAGAAAAAGTAGTCGTCCGTGCCGGCGATGAGGTCTTTGAGAACTGCGACCCGGTCTGCCGCGAGGGCGTAGCGTTCCACTAACGGTTGCTGCGCATGGAGAGATGGGACGGCAGCGAGCCAAAAGACAATTGGGACACGGAAGAGAGTGAGCCTGGGGAAGCGGATCATGCGGCCCAGTGTAGGAGCGGGAAGCGCGCTGGCCAGTTTGAGGATGTAAAGAAGATGTCATGGCGGCACCTCACGGCGGAGGAACCGTCGGTGAGATTTGGCCATCAAATCGCCTGAGAGCCCCGTTCTTAGAGGATGGGGTCTGTGACTTGCGCGGCAGATGACGCAGTCGCCTCCAATCCTTCAAGCGACGATCGTTTCCGACCTGCCGCGCAGGGCGCCTTGGACGGTCTCGAGCAGCTTGATGAGGGTGTAGGGCTTGTGGAGGAAGTAGAGGCCCCTCTTTTTCACGAGATCCAGCAGCGACTGTTTTTCACTATAGCCGCTGGTAAGCAGAGCGCGCAGTTCCGGGCGGATGCAGAAGAATTCCTCAAGCAGCTCAACCCCTGTCATATCCGGGAGCACTACATCGCTCATGACGAGATCAATATTCTCGGCTTCCTGAGCGAACACCTGACGGGCCGCAGCCCCGCAGTCGGCAGTGAGAATATTGTAGCCGTGCTGCCGGAGAGCGGCGGATACGAAGGCGAGGACACCCGGTTCGTCCTCTACGATGAGGATCCGCTGGCCATCGCCGCGAGGCAGGGGACGGGCGACGGCAAGACCGGAATCCATGGGCAGCGGGATCGGCTCATGCAGAGCCGGCAGCCAGAGATGGAAGGACGTGCCCTTACCCACCTCGGACTCAACAGTGATCCACCCCCCGTGGTCCTCCACGATGCCGTAAACGACGCTGAGCCCAAGGCCCGTGCCTTCCTCGCCTTTGGTCGAGAAGAACGGCTCAAAAATGCGGCTTAAGGTCGCGGCGTCCATGCCGCAGCCGGTATCCTGGACAGTGACGCGCGCAAACAGGCCGTGTATCTTGCGCAGCGGAGGCGGGGTGAAGTTCGCATCCTCGCTGTCAATCATCTGCGTGGATATCCGGATGCTGCCGCCGCGGGGCATCGCGGCTTTGGCGTTCACCGTGAGATTCATCAGGCACTGCTCCATCTGGCTGGCGTCGGCGGAGATGGTCCAGAGGTCCGGAGCCAGTTCGGTATTCAGCCGGATGTTCTCCCCGATGAGCCGGCGCATCATGTGCTGGAGTTTTTGGATCAGCGCAGTGAGGTCCATCTCCTTGCGGGAGATGATCTGCTTGCGGCTAAAACTCAGAAGCTGGCGGGTGAGGGAGGCGGCGCTTTCGGCAGAGCGTTTGATCTCGCGAATTTCATGCACCCATGGGGCGTCATCGGGTGAGTTGCTCAGAATGCTGTCGCTGTAGCCGACGATGGGAACGAGCCTGTTATTGAAGTCATGCGCGATGCCGCCCGACAGTTTGCCTACAGCTTCCATTTTCTGCGACTGGAGAAGTTGCGCCTGGAGGCGCTCGCGCTCCACGGCAGCATCCCGCCTGGCGATGGCGTTGGAGAAAATACCCGCGGCGATGTGAATGAACTGTTCCTCTTCAGGAGTCCACGGGCGCGGGGTGTCGTTGCGGAGGAAAAGGTAGCCAGTGGCCTTGTCTCCCGCGCCAAGCAGAGCGGCGGCCGCGCTTTGGATGCCCAGCCGATCAAGATTTACGCGCTCGGCGGCGGCTTCCTCCGGGAGATTGTGACTGTCAGCCACGGTGACGACCTCACGCCCCGTGGCCAGCGCGGTGGCCCATGGGAACCCGGCGGTGGGAGCACGCTCAATACTGCATTCCCTTGAGTCCGGCGTGTGCCATTCCCAGGCGCGGTGGAGACTCGCGTGGTCCGCCGTGTCGTGCAGGAAAATGGAAGCTCCATCTATGCCGAGTCGTCGCGCGATGCGCTCAAGACTATTAAGGAAAAGATCATTCGGCGCGCTGCTCTCGGCGAAGAGGAAGTCTGCTGAAATCCTGGAGAGCACCTGCTCATTCTCAACACGGTCACGGAGTTTGTGATTAGTCTCCTCCAGATCGCGCTGGTTGGCCTGAATGACGGCGGCATCCTCTTCCAGTTTCTCGGCCATCCAGTTCATGTGGTTTGCAAGGTGCTGGACTTCACCGGTTGAGGAGACGACTGCCCGGCTGCTGAAATCCCCTCCGCTGATGCTGGCGGCCATATCACACAGCTTGCTGAGCGGATGCGTGACGCGGCGAGCGAGCAGAAATGAGCCCGTGATGCCAGCCAGCGAGGCCAACAACACAGTCACAATCGTATTTCTAATCACAGCATCGAGGCGACTTTCGTAAGCCTTAAGCGAGAGCGCCAGGTGAACCCAGCCAGTTACTGAACCAGGCGATTTCACTGTACGGGTGCAGATCAGAACCGGATCTCCGGAATAAGGCGAAACGGCTCTCGAGAAGGACATGTCCGGGGCTCCAATCGGACGCGTCCAATCCAGATGGACCTTTTCTTCCAGCACTCCATCTTTACTGTGAATCTGGGCCAGCAGGCCACGACCTCTGGGTGCCACGACAATGTGATCAATCATGCCCCCCGATGAATCAAAAACCTGGGGACAAAAAGCACCCAGGCTGTCCCAGCCACCCTGCATCGGCGCGGATTCACTATGATTCGCCAACGAATCCGTCAGCGAGGATGCTTGAGCCTTTAGCGATTCCCATTCAACTTCCCGGTGCTGGTGTAGGAACAGGTAAGCGCAAGGACCGACACTGCATATTACCAGCAGCGTGGACAGAATCGCAGCGCGGAAGAATAGTCCGCGGCGAGCGTGATTTTGGGGTGGGGTCGGCATTTTCGACTTTCAACTCAGGGAAGTGAGGTCGTAGTATTGGAACTTTTGAGTAGAGTGGGCGTCAGTATCCGGGGTTTTTTTATAATTTCAATAAGTATTATAATTATTAACCCAAGCCAAGGCCCGCCACCCGGTGCCATTATTCGGAAAAGGTGGAGGAACCTGAATCGAGCTGAACTCAATCCCGCCCGGAAACAGTCACGATCACCTCTCGACGATGAGGATCCCGGCGGTGCTCAAAGAGAAATATTCCCTGCCACGTGCCAAGAAGCATTTTACCGGCGGAGACGGGAATGGACTCAGAGGTGCGGGTGAGGACCATGCGGAGGTGGCTCGGCATGTCGTCCGCGCCCTCGCAGGTGTGCTCGAACCATGGGGTATCCTCGGGCACGAGCCTGTCAAAGAATTCATGCATATCCCGCCTCGCGGACGGATCGGCGTTCTCCATGATGACCAGGCTGGCGCTGGTGTGCCGGACAAAAACGGTGACAACGCCCTCCTGGACACCGCTGGAAGAGACAATGCGCGCCACCGGCTCGGTGATTTCCACCGTTCCTTTACCGCAGGTGGCGATTTCGAGCGTCTGATGCCGGACGGTAAAGTCCATTACTTGGGCATCTGATACTTCGGGAAATGCGCCGAGAGTTCCTGTTTCAGCTTCTCTGCTTCCTCGAGGTCTTTCACGTCTTTGCTCTTACTGAGGCATGCGACCATTTTAACGATGGCAGCGGGCGTCAGAGTCGGATCCTCCCAGGTGGAACGCACCACATTGTAGCTGCCCACAGCCTCTTTGAAGCGGTTGGAAGCCACGGAAATATCGCCGGAAAGCATGTGCAACTGAGCGGCGATGAGATTCTCCCGCTCAATGTTCAGCCCCTCCTCCACGCTCTTCGAAGCCTCATCCAGCTTCGCGGAACCGAACTGCGCCCGTCCCCGCAGCAGGAATGCGCGCGCCCGTGGTTGCGGGCGTTGTTCGGCCTTCAGGTAGTTGTCCAGCGCGGTGATGGAGCCGGTGTAGTCCTTAATCTCAAGAAGACACTCTCCGTGCGCTACCCAAATATCGGCGGGCGTCTTGTCCGGATCCTGAAAAGCTACCACGAACCCGAGATAGCGGGCGGCTTTGGCGTAATCCTTGCGCTCACGGAACAGCGTCATGCCCAGCCAGCGGAGAATATCCGGACTGATCCGCTTCTCCATGTTCAGCTTCAAAAAGGCATCAACCTCCGGGATCAGCGCATCTATATCCTGCAATGCCGCGAGCGCAGCGATAACCATCAGGCTTCCATCCTGATAATAGGCTTTGCCGTCCAGTGACCGGGCGGTGCGGAGCGGCACCAGACACTCGGCATACTTCTGGAGCTGATAATTGCCGGTGCCGATCCAGTAGTTCGCCTCGGCGGCGGCCTGGGTTTTTGGGTAATCAACGAGGAACTTACTGAAGCCTGTCACCATGCCGGGGAAGTCCTGCTTCATGCCGCGCACGCGGGCGGCGTTGTAGGCGGCGGTTTCGCCGTTTTCGGTGCCGGCAGTCTTCGTGGCCACCTCATCAAAATCCGAGAGAGCGTTGGTCAAATCGTCGAGCTTAAGCCTGACAAGGGCGCGCTGGAGCTGCGCCATCGGAGCGCGTTCGTCAGCTTCATTCTGCGTCAGAAAACTGGTCAGGGTGGAGACAGCGTCCTTGTCACCGGAGGATGCCTCTGCGCAGCCCCGCTGATACAACCATGTCGGAACCTTGTCTTTATCCAGCTTGGCCTCGCGCACCAGCTTGTATGCCTTTGCCGAATGTTCCCATACGCTCCGGTTAAAGTACCACGCGCCCTTCACGAGCAATGCCTTGTCTATCCATGCAATCTCCGGCGCGCGCTCCTGCCAGACGCGGACGAACTCGTCCACAGCATCCACCGTCGCCGGGTCGTTGAGCTTGAAAAGGCTGACGATGCGTTTGTAGCCGCCCTCCTGGCAGGCTTCGAGCACCGGCTTTTCCACGGAATTAACCAGGTTATCCAGCAGCCGCAGGGTCTGTGCAGCAGGACTGTGTTTGTCCAGAGCGGCATAGGAAGTGCCGACGATCAGCCAGAGCCGTGCCCTGCTGTATTCGTCAAGATCGCCGTAGTCCTCACCCTGCAGACCGCGCCAGGCATCCACCACTTTTTCGTGTTCTTTCGCTTTGTAGCTGGACCATACCAGTCCAAACCGGGCTCTGGAACGGGCACTGCGGGCCTTTTCACCAGGCACCTTGAGCGCCTCCTCGAAATTAGAGATCGCCTCGACCGTACGGCCGGCATCGGCGTGGATCATTCCGGCATTGACCAGGGAACTCGCCTTCGTCTCCGCATCCGCACTGTCACGAGAGAGACGCTGGAATTTCTTCATGGCCTCCTCCGTCCGCCCCGCTTCCATGTCCATCTGGGCCAGTTCCTGCCACGCCTGGTCGAAGTAAATGTTATCCTCTTTGATCTTCGTCAGTTCTGTGAAAGTCACCGTCGCCTCTTTGGTGTCCTTCAGGTAGCGCTGACTGCGCCCAAGATAAAAAAGCGAAGTCACGCGGATCCGCGGCTGCGATTTGGGAGCCTGCGCTGCGGAGATCGCGAACCACTTCATTGCGTCCTTGTAACGCTCCGGCTCCTTCTGCGCCGCATTGTAGGAGAAACTGCCAAGGCGAAACGCCGAGTAGCACGCGTAGGGACCGGTCTTCGCCGTCGCCACCGCCGCACGGTAGGCATCATACGCCAGCCGGATGCGCTCGGTCTGATTCTCAATGGCCGCGCGGGCCGAGGCGATCTTGTAGTGCGCCTCGCCGGCATGATAGTAGGCCACCGCGCGGTTCTTTCCGTTCGGAAATTCACGCAGATACCGGTCATAGACCTCCAGCGCTTTATCCCATGCCTCCGCCATGTAGTGACACTCGCCCATTTTGAAAACCGCCTCCTCGCGGTGGCTTCCTGCAGGATGAATGTTCAGGTACTGCTCATACTGCTGCACGGCGAGGGCGTAGTTGGTCTTCGAGTAGAGCAATTCGCAGTAGTCGAACAGGTCATCTTCCGGTGATTTCGCCGCGGAAGGAGCGCGCGGAGCAGGAGCCGGTTTAGGCTTGGGAGCCGCGGGCTCCGGCGCGGCATCCGGCACCGGAATGGCCTTCGGAGCCCGGGGCGCGGGGGCCGGGCCGGGATCGGTTTCCTCCTCGACCGGGATCGCTTTCGGAGGTGGCGACTGCGCCGGGGCAGCGATTGTGAGACACAGGGAAACTGCCAGCCCGTGGAGGAGATTCCGGGGGCCGCTCTGCCGCGCGCGCTGGCTCATTGCGGTATTACTCATGAAGAAAATTTCAGGGCCGGAGCATCGTCCGGTAGCGGGATTCATGCGCGCCCGCGTCCGCTAAGCAAATGGAATGTGGGCCACCACCGCCTGGGTATGTCGCTGCTCTCACAACCCATTCGAGCGTCATTTCGCCTGCTGCACGTAGCTGTCCTGCAATTCCTGCCAGCGCGCCGCCATGCTCCGCACCCGGTCCGGCTGCGCGGTGGCGAGATTGTGCGATTCCCCGCGGTCGGTCTTCAGGTCGTAGAGTTCCCAGGCTCCCGCGCGCGCGGAGACGATCTTCCAGTCGCCCATCCGCAGCGCCCGGTTATCCTCGTGGTGGAAGAAAAGGAACTCGCGCGTCACACTTCCATCCTTCGCGAAAGCCGGCACGAGACTCCGCCCCGCGAGCGCCGGCACCGCCGTTGCGCCCACCGCTTCCAGGATCGTCGGCATCACGTCTATGACATGGCCCATGTCGTGCCGCAGCGCCCCGCGGTCCGCAATTCCCTTTGGCCAGTGGACAATCAGCGGCGTCGCGACCCCGCCCTCATGGACCCAAATTTTATGCCGGCGAAACGGCGTATTGCACAGACTGCTCCCGCCCGGCCCGAGGCAAAGGAACGATCCCGCAGAACCCGGCGCCGCAGCGCGGTCGTGGCCGTCACCGCGCACCAGCAGTTCCGCGCTCGCCCCGTTGTCGGAGCAAAAAAGGATCAGCGTATTTTCCATCGCCCCCATCGCCTGCACCTGATCCAGCACGCGGCCTATTTCCCGGTCCATGCGATCCACCATCGCCGCGTGGATCGCCATCTTCGTCGCCTGGAGTTCCCGCTGCTCAGCCGTGAGCGCCTCCCACGCCTTCGCCTGGCGCATCTCCCCTGCCCCGATGAGTTCCGCGTCCTTCTCCCTGCCGCTTGGCGCCG
>JANOZA010000419.1:0-3337 GCA_031429155.1 Verrucomicrobiota bacterium
CGTCCTTCTTCTGCGCCACGGCAAGCACCGTCAGCGCGAGACTATAGACGTCGCCGCTCGGATTCGGATCGAACGCGGCGTCCAGGGTGCCATCCGCGTTGAGGCGCGCGAGAAATTTGTGCGGAAGTCCTCCTACAGTGCTGAAACCACCTCCCATGAGGATTTTGCCATCCTCCTTCACGGCCACGGTGTGCACCCACCCATCAGCGTTCGGATCGAAACCCGTGTCGAGTGTTCCATCAGCATGAAGCCGAGCGATGCGGTTTCTGGTCACTCCGCCGATGCTGGTGAAAGTGCCGGCAACGATGATTTTTCCGTCGGGCTGCAAGGCTATGGCGTTCACGCTATTGTTGGTTCCGGGATTGAAACCCGGGTCGAGAGTGCCATCAGCGTTGAGCCGCGCGAGGCGACTGCGCGCCACGCCGCCAACAGTCGAGAAGTCACCTCCGATGACAATCTTCCCGTCGGGTTGCACCACGATGGAGAGCACCTGACCGACTGCTACGGGATCGAAGCTGGTGTCCAGGCTGCCATCGGTGTTAAGCCGCGCGATGCGGGAGCGGGGCACGCCCTGCACCACCCAGAAGGCGCCCCCGATGACGATCTTTCCATCGGGCTGCGTGGCCGCACTCAGCACACGCTCACCATTGAGCCTGGCACCGGCCTCAAAAGCATAATCCACCTCTCCGCCCGGTTGAAGTCGCGCGAGGCCCGAGCGCGCCACGCGGTCCACCATCGTGAACTCCCCACCGATCACGATCGTCCCATCGTCCTGCAGCGCCGTACTGTAGATGGTAGCACTCGCCTCGGGCGCGAAGCCGGCGTCCAGCGTGCCATCCGTATTTAGTCTCGCGATGCGGGAGCGCGCCACGCCATCCACGAGGGTGAACTCCCCGACGATCACGATCTTCCCATCGGCCTGCCGCGCGGTGCTGAAGACCGTGGCATCCACATCAGGAGCGAATCCGTTTTCCAGGGAGCCATCGGCATTCAGCCGAGCCACGCGATTCCTCGCGAGGCCTTCCACCGTGGTAAAGTTGCCGCCGATGACAATTTTGCCGTCCGCCTGCACGGTGACGCTCTCGACACTTCCGCTCACGTTCGGGTCGAAGGCTGCGTCCACCGTCCCGTTTGGGTTCAGCCTCGCAAGACGACGGTGCGTCGCTCCGCCCACATTGGTAAAGTCACCGCTCAAAATGATCTTCCCGTCTGCCTGCAGGGTGATTCCGCTCACGATGTCATTGACTTGGGGATTAAAGCCAGCGTCGGCAGTGCCATTCACATTCAGCCGTGCGAGGTAGAGTCGCGGGACTCCACCGATGGCGTTAAAGCCTCCCCCCACCAGGATTTTGCCATCGGCCTGCACCGCGAGGGCGTAAACGCTGCCGGCGACTGCCGGGTCATAGTTCAAGTCGCGGGTGCCATCCAGATTCAAGCGCGACAGGTGGTTCGGAAACACACCAGTGACGAACCGCCCTCCCACGAGCACCTTCCCGTCCGGCTGCACCGCGGTGCAGAAATAGACATTCCCTCCATCCAAATTCGGAATGAAGCCGGTATCCAGCGTTCCGTTCCGATTCAGTCGCGCGAGTCCGTTCCGCGTCTCTCCATTCACCAGGGTGAATCCGCCCAGAACGAGAATCTTCCCATCGTTCTGTACCGCTACTCGAGTCACTGCGCCCACGCCGACCGTGCTATTGCTGGAGGAAAACTCGAACCCGGCATCCACATCGCCCGGGTCTCCCTCATGGGTCTTCACCACACGAACGGCAAATGTCTCCTCCGCATACAACCCCACCGCATCCGTCACCCGCACGATGATCGTCGTCGAGCCGATCTGATTCGCCGCGTAGTCCAGCGTCAGCGTGTCTGTCGAGTTGTTGACGACCGCGGCGACCAGTCCGGCGTTGGTGTTGCTCTGGAGGGAATAGACCAAATCCGCATCTGCCGTCTCGGCGTCTTGAAAGACCGCTCGCAGATCAATCACCGTGTCGGCAACGTCCTCCCGTACCCCGAAATCAGCGATCGGATTCGCTACGATGGGCGCAGAGTTCGGAGGAAAAGCCGCGAGCGTCTCCAGCAGACTGGACGAGCCGTAATACTGGCCGCTGATGGCTCGTGCGCGGGCACGCAACAGGCCGCTGGCCGGAAGACTCTGCCCGGACTTTTCCCAGCCGCCGGCGATGCGTGTGCCGGCACCGAGCGGGGTCCATGCGGAACCGCTCGTAGTGGATAGCTCGAACGTCACTCCTTCCGCTTCCGGCGACGTGCCGCCACGCAGCCACTCGATTCTATTCGCCGTCACTGCCCTCAGGTTCTCAGTGGCGACATCGTTCTCCAGCCGTGCGATGTAATTCCGCGCACCGCCGCCCAATTCTCCATCCGGCTGGAATGCTGTGAATCTACCGCCGAGGACGACCCTTCCATCGGCTTGGATCGCAATGCAAAACACTTCACTATTGGCGCTGGGATCAAAGCCAGGGTCCAGCGTGCCGTCCTCGTTCAAACGCGCGATACGGTTTCGGGTCACACCGCCGATGGTTGTGAATCCACCCCCCAATACGAACTTTCCATCCGTTTGGCGGGCGAGGCAAAGAACGCCCCCAACATTTGGGTTTGGATTGAAGCCAGCATCCAGGGTGCCGTCGCGATTCAGACGTGCAAGATCGTGGCGCTCGCTCCCTCCGACAGTATTGAACCCGCCACCGATGACAATTTTTCCATCCGGCTGCACGATCATGGTTTTAACCAGAGCAGGTGTGGCCCCTCCGAGGTTGGGATCGAAGCCTGTGTCGAGCGTGCCGTCAGCGTTCAGCCGCGCCAGATAGTTGCGGCTCACGCCGTTCACCGTCGTGAAGCTCCCCGAAATCACGATCTTGCCATCAAGCTGCACGGCGATGCCCTGGAGGTATCCGGCGACGTTCGGATTGAAGGCCGTGTCCAAAGTGCCATTCGCATTCAGCCGGGCGATGCTGTTGTGAGTCACGCCGGCAACGGTGCTGAACTGACCACCGATGATGATTTTCCCGTCCGCCTGCACGGCAAAGCTGAAAACGAATGCCCCGAGGGACCCAAACAGGTTGGCATTGAAAGCCGTGTCCAATGTTCCATTCGCATTGAGCCGGGCAATGGCCCGGCGCGACACCCCGCCAATCGTGGAGAAGGAACCCGCGATGAGAATCTTTCCATCCGCCAGCACCGCCGATCCCTGGACAGTGTTGTTCGCAGTGCAGGTGAAGCCCGGATCCAGCGCGCCGTTGGCGAGGAGCCGGGTGACGTAATTCCCGTTGGCCGTCGTGAAGGCTCCCCCAACC
This sequence comes from Verrucomicrobiota bacterium, assembly GCA_031429155.1. GTDB lineage: Bacteria > Verrucomicrobiota > Verrucomicrobiia > Verrucomicrobiales > V1-33 > V1-33. Next base: position 3,315 of record JANOZA010000419.1, read on the forward strand.
ACAATCTTCCCGTCCGGCTGCAC
>JANOZA010000420.1:0-6743 GCA_031429155.1 Verrucomicrobiota bacterium
TCAATCAGGATCCCGAGAGCAACGTCGTGGACGTCTTCATCGCCTACCTCCGCCGCAAGATCGAGTCGGAAGACAAGCCGAAGCTCATCCACACCCGCCGCGGCATGGGTTACATTCTGGAAGCGCGCCCGGAGGCATAGCGCTCCGCCAGCCGGCAGCAGAAAAAAGCGACTGGCCCGTGCGGACCAGTCGCGTTGTTTCTCCCGGCGCGGCTCTGTCAGGCGCCGCCGACGAGGACACTGAGTTCGATGCTCGCGAGGCCCACGCGTTCATCGCCCACGCGGTACCAAGCGGTGTATTTCCACACCGTCTGGGTGGCGGGTTGCGGATAGGTATCCGTGCAGCCGGGCGTGGTATCTGTCAGCAGCGGGACGTAGCCGGTGCCGCGGTTCACTTCGATCTCGCAGGCGTCGAGGAATTCAGAGTAGCCCTGCCAGTCCCAGTCAATGTCCACTTTGTTGCCATTGCGACGTCCGTCCAGCACCACGCGGAGCGTGGCATAGTCCGGCCCTGCCTTGGCGGTGCCGATGATGCCGAGGTCCAGGCACATCGCGTCCGTGCAGGCGTTATTTTCCTTCCACTCAGCGATCACATCAAAGAGGCGGAGCAGCCCGCCTTCGGCTTTGGCCACCACGGCCGGGAGCGTGCCCTCGGGGCCGGGCAGCGGGGGTGGTGTGAATACTGGCAGGGCAATGAGGCCGCCGCTGCCGGTCTGCGCGCTTTTGGCCGCGGCGGTGCAGGCGAGGTTGTGGGCGCGCACGGCGGGCAGCCAGTCCTGGATGATGTAAATGAGCCAGCGCACGTCCGCGATGATCTCCGCCAGCGTCGCCGCGCTCAGTCCCAGCGTGGAGGCCCACGCGGGAAGTTTGTGATAGTGGTTCGAGAGCCAGAGCACTTGTTTACTGGCACTGGTGGGATAGTAGGTTTGGTGTTTCATGGTGTGTTTTTTGTTTTGGGTTGGGGAGAGGGTGCCCGCAGGCGGCTGCCAGCCATACTCGCCCCGGGAGATGGCGTAGCTCGGCGAACCCCAGCGGAGGTTGGGTGAATCCCAGGTAAAGGGCTGGCCAGTTTCGGGATCAATACCGTCCCAGGTGACAATGGTCATGGCAGGGGGGAATGGTTGCTCCGGGCACGCCCCGGCGGCGGAATAGCCTGATTTTTCATAAAAAAACGGCCTTTTTGCGAAAAAAGAGCCATCTCCAGCGGCAGGAGACGCATCTCCAACGGCGGGAGACGCATCTCCAACGGCAGGAGACGCATCCCCAGCGGCAGGAGATGGCCCTCCAGCGGCGGGAGATGGCCCCCCAACGGCAGGAGATGGCCCTCCAGCGGCGGGAGATGCATCTCCAACGGCGGGAGATGGCCCTCCAGCGGCAGGAGATGGCTCCCCAGCGGCAGGAGATAGCCCCCCCAGGCGGCGGGCGGGCCCGGCTCCGGCACCGTGGAACGGCGCTGCCTCCCGCGCGGCGGCGGGGCGCAAAGAAACGGCAGGATTAGCGCACTCATAGCGGCCGTGAGACTAGCGGGTCGCCCCGCCGGTCGTCAATAACTTTTTTCCCGGGGAGCGCGCCCCGTCCGGCCGGAATTTGCCGTAGTCGTGCCCCGCAGCCTGTGCCACACCTCCGCCCCACGAAGATGCCCGACTCACCTGATCTCACCCTCCTCGGCCATGCCAGCCGTCTCCCGCAGCGTCCTGATGACGCGGCGCTGGAGACTTTCCCTAACCGCACGCCGCAGCGCGACTACTGGATTCACCTCGACTACCCGGAGTTCTCGTCGCTCTGCCCGGTGACGGGTCAGCCGGACACGGCGCGGCTGCGCATCGCTTACGTTCCCGGGGAGCAGTGCATCGAAACGAAGTCGCTCAAATACTACCTCGCCTCGTGGCGGAATACGGCGCTCTTCAACGAGGATATCGTGAACCGCATTCTCGACGACACCGTCGCTGCCTGCGCGCCGAAGAAGGTCATCGTTCGCGGTGATTTCTCCGCGCGCGGCGGCATCAAACTTACTTGTCAGGCCAGCGCGCCCGCGGGCGTGGTGGAGAATCCATTCGACCTGTGAGCGCGATGCCGGAGCAGGAGCCAAAGGCGCTTCAGAAGCGGCTGCATCCTTTGCCGGGGTTCTGCTGGATGTGGATGCTGGGGGCGATCCATCTCGGATGTGTGGGTGCGCTATTCTGCTACGGTGCCCTTTTTCCGGACCCTGACGATGAGCATCTGATCATAATCATATTCGGAGCTGTCGGACTGGTTTTCCTTCTGCTGGCTGCCCTCTACGGGATATTCTGGCATCGCTTTGCAGTCCGGCGACGTCTCACTCGTCGCCTTTGGCACGTTGGCATCGGACTGCTTCTCATTGGAGCCATTGCACTGTTTTTCGTCCCGTTTCTTAGCGGTTCCATTATTTACCTGCTCACCCTGCCGGTCTGGGCTCAGGGGCACACCCGGCAGTTTTTCGACAGAGTATGAAGACCACCGTCCTTCTCTCCGGCGGCATGGATTCCGTGACCGCTCTTTATCATGCGGCGGCGGAGCATGATGTCACGGACGCGCTGTCGTTCGACTACGGCTCGAAGCATAATCACTGCGAGATTCCCTATGCGCGGCATCATGCGGAGAAACTCGGCGTGCGGCATACGGTGATCGCGCTGCCGTTCATGGCGGAACATTTTGCGTCGGATCTGCTGGTGAGCGGCGGAGACATTCCCGACGGGCATTACGAGGAGGAGAGCATGAAGCGGACGGTCGTTCCTTTCCGGAATGGCATCCTGCTCAGCATCGCGGCGGGCTTCGCGGAAAGCCGCGGCGCGGAGGCGCTCGTCATCGCGGCTCACGCAGGGGACCATGCGATCTATCCTGACTGCCGGGAGCCCTTCATGCAGGCCATGAGCGATGCTATCCGTCAGGGAACCTACGCGGCGGTGCAAGTGTTGCGCCCGTTCATCGCGATGACCAAGTCAGAGATCGCCGCCCGCGGTGCGGCGCTGGGCGTGGACTTTGCGCAGACATGGAGTTGCTACAAAGGCGGTGACATGCACTGCGGCACTTGCGGCACCTGTGTGGAACGCAGGGAGGCCTTCCTGCTCGCCGGTCTCGATGATCCTACCTGCTACGCCAGCAATGCGGCGCTTCCGCTTCGCGGCTAATCCCAGGTCGCTTTCGAAATGTATGGAACAATTCGGTGATCCCGGAGGGATCTGAGCCATTAGCCGGTGTCTTTGCAAATACGGCAAATGTTCAAGCACACACTCCCTGCAGAGGAACCCCGGAAGGGGTTCGCCATGAATAGCCGGGGGTCGAAGACCCCCGGTAACGAATATAAATGACAGGCGATGGGACTTCCGGACGGCCCATCGCCTGTGTCGTGGGGGGCTGACCGGGGGTTTCACCCCCGGCTATTCATGGGGGAACCGCGCTGCGGTTCGATGCAGGGAGTTCGGACTATTTGCAAAGACACCGGCTACTATTTGCCGGGGCACCTTCTACTATTTGCAAAGACACCGGCTAATGGCTGCCAAGCCTTCGGCTTGAAGCGATTGGATATGCTTATTTTGAAAACAACTTGGAATGAGCCTACGCCCACAGATGCCCGGCGATGCTGTCGGCGAGGAACTTCCCTTTTTGTGTGAGGCGCAACCGTTCGCCCATGACCTCCGCCATGCCGGCGCCGGTGATGTCGGCAGTGCGCGCGGGGTCCGGCAAGTGTGTGAGGGCGACGCCGCGGGTGGTGCGGAGTTCCAGGGCGATGCGTTCGCAGGACCACTGCTCGTCTGTGAGTTGCTCCGTCTGTCGGGCGGCAGCGGGATCCTGAATGTAGAGCGTGGTGCTCTCGATGTTCTTCCAGCGCGTGCGGTCAATGGTGCTGACAGCTGAGGGGCCGAGGCCCAGGTAGTCGGCGCCGGCCCAGTAGCTTTGGTTGTGCAGGGATTCGCGGCCGGGGCGGGCGTAGTTGGAGATTTCGTAGTGAGAGAAGCCCGCGTCGCCGAGCAACTCCATGCCGGCGGCGAAGCAGGCGGTGTCCTCGGTTTCATCGCGGGCATACTCGCCGGCAGTGAGCTTGTCGAAGAAGGCCGTGTCCTCTTCATACGTCAGGTTGTAGGCCGAAACGTGATCCGGTTGCAGTGAGATCGTGCGGCGGAGCGTCCCGCGCCAAGTTTCCAGCGACTGGCCAGGGACGGAGAACATGAGGTCAATGTTCACGACCGGGAATCCGGCGCGGCGGAGAATGTGGAAGGCGGCCTCCGCCTCCGCCGGGGCATGATCGCGCCCCAGCACGGCGAGCGTGGGCTCGTCCCACGCCTGAACGCCGAGGCTGGCGCGGGTGACGCCCTGTTCCAATAACAAGGCCGCCTTCCGGTCGCTGATGGTGCGCGGATTGATCTCCACCGTCCACTCCCGCAATGCAGACATATCAAAGACGGCGCGGAACTCCGGCAGCCATCCTGCCAGGTGCGTGGTGCTCAGCAGGGTGGGCGTGCCGCCGCCAAAGTAGATCGTCTCCGGCTGGATGCGGCCCGGCCATTTCTCAACTGCGGCGCGGGCTTCGGTGGTGAGGGCGCGTAGAAACGCGGCGGTGTCAGTGCTGCCGGGCTCGTGTTTGTAGAACGAGCAGTAGGGGCAGATGCGGTGGCAAAAGGGAATGTGGACGTAGAGATGCCGGATCATGCCGTGGCGCTGATGGGCTGCTTCCATTTCTTTCGCAGCCAATAGCCGAGCGCGAGCAGTCCGGCGGCACCGGCGAGGTAATACTGCCAGGTAAGTTCCCAGTGCGAGGCGTCGGGCGGATAGGGCCGATAGCTGATGGCCTTGCCTGGCATGGAGCGTTTTCCGTCAGGCGCGATGGTCTGGAGACAGAACTTAAACGGCGAGAAGGGATGGAGTTCGCCCACGGTGGCGGTCGCCCGCCGCCCCTCGACCGTGTATTTCACTTCGTCGCCGCACTTAGCCCAGACGAGAACCATCTGATTTGATTTGAGTCGTTCGACGGTGGCGCGGTACATCTGAAACTTCCAGCCCTCGCCCTCCGGCAGATCCCAGCCGAAGGTCACGGTGTTGCCGTTGTCGGCGACAATGTCCACGACGCTGACGCGGGGAAGCTTGGCGTCCTCGGTTCCATCCGAAATGTAGGCGACATTGGTGTTCATGAGCGCGACGGTCTTTCTTTCCTCCTCCGTGCGCGGGCGCGGCGTCGTGGAAACAGGCCGGGTGCCCTGGTTGATAATGGCGCCTGCTGTGTCTGCGACCGTTGCCGGACGCGCTGCCGGATCAAGACCCGCAGTGACGAACAGAACCGCCCTGGCTTCGGCGGCGGTGACGACGAAGTTGCCCTGGAAAGTGCCTGCGGTATCCGAGGGCGGGAGGAGAACGAAGGTGGTCTTGGCTCCCGGTTGCAACTGGACACCCTCCGGCGGCGCTGGGGTTGTGAGACTGAAGAACTCGGGCACTTGCACCTTCAGCGTCGCCTCGCTGCCACCGTCGTTGCTCACGGTGATAGTGTGTTTGGCGGTGGAAAGCGTTTCGGCGGTCAGGATGCCGAAATGCACGCCGCCTGCCGTGGCGGGGCCGGCGTCTATGGTCAGGAGCGCGGGCGCCGGCGCGGCTTTCACTTCCACACTCTGGCTGTAGTTGCCGCTGGTCAGTTTCACGGTGCCGGTGAAGGACTGCGGGAATGCGCCTTCGACGGCGAGGTCGAGAGTTCCCTGCTTTTCTCCCACGATGGTGAGCAGTCCCGGCAGCTTCAGCCAGTCGGGCGCAAGTGTCTGAACCGTGATGTCGCGGGCGTCGTTGTTGGTGATCTCGATGCTGCCGGTGCGCGTCTTCGTCTCGCCCTTCCACGCGAGAGCGACCTGACTGGACGCCACACTGAAGGGTGGTACGACATGGGCGGTGAAGTGAATCTTCCAGTCGCCGTGGAGCGCTACCACCTCGTCGAGATCCTCGATCTTCGCCGCTATGCATTCGATTTCGCAATTAACCTCGGCGCCCGGGGCGAGGGCGAAGGCTCCGCCGCGCGGCGCGGTCCATCGCCAGCCTTTCGGTGCGGGCACGGTGGCGTTCCAGGCACCGTTGCCGGTATTTCGGATGCTGAACGGGCGCGTCACCGGATGCCCGAGGATCACACGTTTGGCGATCACCTCCGGCGGCACATCGAGTTTCGGCGCTGCATCAATAATGTGGATGGTGACCTTGGCCGGCTCGCAGGTGGACGATCCCGGCACCTGAGCAGCAAAGGTGAACTCGTCCGTGGCGCCCTTCTTGTCCGGCGAAGCGGTGTACCAAAGGGTCGCGCTGATCTTGGATTTCGGCTTCGGATTCTCCGGCTGAAGCGTCCCTAGTTTCGGCTTCGAGCGCAGGATGAAGGTCATGTCGCCGTTGCTGCTCGTCTTGCCCGTCAGGGTGATTTCCACAGTCTGCCCGCGTAGGACCTCGACTTTTTTGGCATCCACGGCAGGCGCGCTGCCGGCCCCTATGTTGGGACTCGTGACGTCGTCAGGCTTGCGCTTCGCCTCCAGGGAAGCGGGCAGACAGAGCATGGCCATCAGCAGAAAAATTCGGGGAAACATAAGGCCGTCACCGTGCAGCGCCGCCCGCCCGGGTGCAAATGGTATGCTTCGCTCGCCGCCGGGTTTAGAATTGCTCCCAGATCAGCTTCCCGGCGAGCACGAGGACGGTGACCAGCAGCACCGGGCGGATAATAGCCGGGCCGTTCTTGATCACCATGCCCGAGCCAAGCTGCGCGCC
>JANOZA010000421.1:0-3886 GCA_031429155.1 Verrucomicrobiota bacterium
TCATGGGACAGCACTGCGCCGAATCGCCGGGGCAGACCTCGAAAATCACAACTCGACCCCCCAACGATTTTAGTGGATCAGCCGCCGTCTCTACGGGGGAGGCTCGCCCGTGTTTTCTGGCCTATGGGATGCCAGTGAATCAGGAATATAAGAGCAACCACTTCCCGTCCGCCAAATCCATCCCGCCGGTAAGCCTCAAGCACAACACCACGGACCCCGCCCTCGCGGCCATGTCCGGCAAACTCGCCCCGGACCCGGTCGTCCCCGCGGAGATCACGGCCTGGCTGAAAGTCCTCGCCAAAGAAAAGGCGGACATCATTGATCCCTGCCTCACAGACCCGGAGGAATTCTTTGCATGGGAAGTGGACGATGACGCCGGTGAAATCACTCTCGTGGCGCGGACGACGACGCCCAAAGTGAAACGCATCGTCAAAGCCTGTGTGGACATTTTTGGGCTTAATCGCGAAGAACTCCGTCAGCTCCGCTACGAGACCTTCGAGGCCCTCGACATCGCCCGCGAGGCCCTGGAAAGCCCCGGCCTGCCCGAGGCCCGCCGCACGAAAATTCTCCGCCGCCTCACGCGCTACGCCTCCTCCGCCCGGGCCTTCACCGGCATGAGCCGCTACTTCCTCATAGACGTGTGGAAGCTGCTGCCGCCGGCGGCGCGCGTCTAGCAGGACTACACTATCGCCGGCTCCGGCTGGCGGACGGCGGCGGCCTGCTTCACTGGCGCGGTGATCTTCTCCACGTCCACGTCCACGTCCACGACTATGTATTCGGGGCACCTGGTGGCTTCGTCGCATTCGCTGCTGGTGACGGTGTTCACGAGGACTTCGGGGTGAATGGCGAGGGTGAGGCGCTCCCGGATTTCAGGGCGCGGAGGCTTTGACGTGATACCGGCAGGCCAAAAGCGCGCTGGAGCGGCCTATGCCGTGAGATCGTGCCATGAATCCGCTCCCTCGCACCGCACCAAGCCACCCTCGCCCGCTTGTTCCTCCGCTGCCAGTGGTTCCTGCGGCCGTAGAGCGTCCGGGGGCTCCGATCTCCGCAGATCGAGGGAAGATGCCACCTCAAATTGTCGCAATTAATTCTTGCCACCAAGCGCTGGTTTCAGTTACACAGGGTCGAAATTCATCTTGCACCCATTCATGAAAAAGCCCCTCGCTGTCCTTGCCTCGCTTCTTTCCACCCTCGCCGCCGCGCCGGCCACGCCCGCGGGCATTGACGGTCTGCGGCTCTGGCTCGATGCCTCGGATGGCTCTACCATTCAAACTTCCGGCGGCCTTGTCACCCAGTGGGATGATAAGAGCGGCTTCGGAAATCACGCGACTCAGACCGATGTGGCCCGCCAGCCGGTGGTGGGCGGGGGCGTGATTGGCGGACAGAATTCCATCCGTCTCGACGCGGCGGGCATCGGCAATTTCACCTCGACGGCCACCGACGACGGCATGGCGGTGAATCCGGCGTTCAGCCTCGGACGCAACTACACGACGTATCTCGTGGACCAGTACTGGGGCACCAATGCGCAGGGGCGCACGCTGAGCGGGAACGTGAACAACTGGCTGCTGGGTCACTGGAACGGAGCGGAATCGCACTACACGGGAAATTTCATCGGCCCGAATGTGGGAGCGGGGATCAACAATCCGCTGTTCTCCGAGGCCGTGGGCACGGGATCGTCCAACTATCTGAACCGGGACTTCCGCAGCCGGGACTACGCTAATAACTTTCTCAACAACCCCGGCACGGTCAGCCTCGGCGAAACGGCCGCCAACACCTACAATGAGGCCAGCCAGGCTGACATCGGGGAGGTCATCGCCTTTACCCGTGGCCTGACGGATACGGAGCGCTGGCAGGTGCAGGACTACCTGCGCGTGAAATACAATCAGCCGTTCGCCATTTCCCATGCGCACGCCACGCGGAGCACCGTCTTCTCCGGCGCTGATGCCGGCGAGGGGCTGGACTTCAACGGGAACTTCCTCGCGGCGGTCAATGTCGGCGGCCCGGGCGGCTTCAACATCGGCGCGGCGACCTTCACTTCCGATACCGGCGTCACCGCGGAAAATCACATCCCCGGCTGGCTGGCGACCGACTTTGGCGGCGCGACGCCCACGGCGAATGATACCAACCTGCGGACCGTGATGAACTCCATCCGCTGGTCGAATGCGACCGACGGCGGCGTTGACGATGTCAACGTGACCATCCCCGGACTCGTGGTCGGCAACACTTATAAAGTGCAGATGCTCTTCGCCGAAGCCGGCGTGAACAGTTCACGTCACCATGCGGTGGTGCTGGAAGGCAAGACCCTCAACCCTGACTATGCCGAAGGCTCCTATCGCGGCGTGGACAATCCCAACGGCCTCGGCAACGCCATCATCCATGAATTTGTCGCGCAGGACACCACGCTCAACTTCCGCCTCCACAGCACCGGGCTGATCAGCGGCGACCTCAATCAACTGCTCAACGGCTTCACCGTCGAAAACCGCGGCGTCACCGGCATCACCACCACCGGCACCTTCACTGCGGCCTCGCAGTTGGACTTCGCAGGCACATTCGACTACGCTGTGAATATGGGCGGCCCCGGCGGTCAGGTCGTCGGCAGCGCGGCCTTCACTTCCGAATTTGTCGCCGGTGTGCAGGTCGGTGCGGAGAACAGCATCAACGGCTGGGTGCCAGGTGCGAACTTCGGCGGCTCCGCCGATGACTTGAATCTCTCCAGCGCCATGGCTTCCATCCGCTGGAATGAAACCAACGGCATCCAGGACGGCCTCAGCCTCGATCTCAATGTGACCACCGGCGAGATGTATCAGTTGCAGCTCATGTTCATGGAAGGCTGCTGCGACCGCGGCTTCGATGTCGCCTTCGAAGGCGTACGCACCCTCGATAATTTCAACCCGAACAGCATGGGGGCCAATCTCGCCAGCAACCGCGGCGCGGTCATTACTTACAACTTCACCGCCGGCGATCCGCTCTTCAGCGTCATGCTCGATGGCTTCGCCACTGGTTTCGGGGACAGAAATCCGGCGCTGAATGCCTTCACGCTCGAACACCTCGTGCCCGAGCCTGGCAGCGCCGCGCTGGGCCTGCTGGCGGCTGCCCTCCTGCTGCGCCGCCGCCGCTGATTGCAAGCATTGTTCTGGTCAGGCGCGGGTTTCATTTGCCTGATCCCACTGTCAAAGCGATTCCCCTCAACCGGTCTGCCGGACTGCTTAAAACGCCCAGCAGGCGCACGGGGCCGCCTCTGCCGTTCAATTGACGGAAATGGTGGAGCCGTCGTCCGAGAGGCGCGGCACGCAGGCCCACACTGCGGTGCTGCGCGCGGCATCCGTGATTTTCAGGCAGAGCCATGCGCGGCTGTCGGTGAAGGCACCGGAATAATCATCATCGAGCACGACATCTCCCCGCATGGAAACGGCACCGACTGGCTGTGTGGCGACCCAGTCGGCCCATTCCATGTCGCCGGCACCGGTGAGAAGTCTCCAGTCCACCTTCAGCCTGCCCCTCCTTCCCCTGCCCGGTATTCTCGCCGGGCTAACTCCTGTCCCGGCGACTAAAACTCCTGCCCCGGCAGATAAAAGGCCTGCCCCGTGCCGGGATCCACGTTTTGCTCGCCGGGGTGAACATTTTACTCACCGGGGTGAACGTTTTACTCGCCGGGGTGAACGTTTTACTCGCCGGGGTGAACGTTTTACTCACTGGGGTGGACGATTTACTCACCGGGGTGGACAATTTACTCGCCGGGGTGGACATTTTACTCACCGGGGTGGACGTTTTAGTTTCTGGGGCGGACATTTTACTCGCCGGGATGGACATTTTCCTCACCGTCCCTGAATATTTTCCTCGCATTTCCCTCGATTTACGCGCCGGACAGCTTGCCGCGCTCGCGGCC
>JANOZA010000422.1:0-8451 GCA_031429155.1 Verrucomicrobiota bacterium
GGTCATGGGCGAGATTTGGCGGGGCATTGACGCACTGTCCGAGGGCAAAAAGAAACGCGAGCTTGTCGCGTGGTTTGAAAAACTGGAGGCGCGGATGACGGCTCTCGATTGGACGACGGGCATTGCCCTTGTCTGGGCTGAGATGGTGAACCGCATCAAGAGAGCGGGTTACACCGTGGGCATCATGGACACCATGATCGCCGCCACTGCCAAGCACCACGGTCTGACGGTGGCCACGCGCAACGTGGATGACTTCATGCGCTGAGGTGTGCCGGTGGTGAATCCTTTTGCGTGAGATGCCAGCCGTACCGCCGCAGGGTCAGTCGTCACTCCGCCTTCACGCGCCGGAAGGCCCACAGGTCCATGAGGCCCACGGAGCCGGGGTAATTCGCGGAAACCCAGAGTGTGCGGCCATCGGCCGAGAGCCACGGCGCGTCCGTGACGGCGGTGGGCAGGTCGAGGCGCCAGAGGCCGCGGGTGGTGGTGCCGTCGAGTTCGGTGAGGAGGAGGATGCGATTGAGTCCGCCGCGGCTGGTCTCGTAGTTGCGCATGAAAATCAGGGTGCGTCCGTCCGCGCAGAGGAAGGGTGAGTAGTCGGGCACGGTGAGCTGGCCGACGGGACCGGTGAGTTTGGTGGCGGCGGGAAAGGGTTCCTCCACAGTGGTCCGGCGGCTGACGGAGAGTCCGTGGTGCTCGTGCCGGAAGACGAGGACGAGGCCATCCTCAGAGAGGGAGGGAGCACTGTCGGAGGCGGCGGTATTAAGCCCGGAGCCGAGGATGACGGGTTTTTCCCAGGGCGAATCGCGGTCGGGCCGGCGGGTCACGGCGATGTCGTAATTGGTCTCCACGGGATCTCTGGGATCATCGCAAAAGTAGAGCGTGAGGCCATCCGGCGAGACGGAGGGATCGCCGCGGCGGGAGAAATTGACGAGGCCTGGCACCAACTGAGCTTTGCCGAATGGCTCGCCAGGATCGCTGCGGCGTGCGGTCCAGAGTTTGGGATGTTCCGCGGCGGCCCGCGCGAAAAACAGTTCCAGCCCGTCTGCCGTGAGGCTCGGCTGGCCATCGTAGTCTGCGGAGTTGGTGCCGGGACCGGTGTGCGCGGGGCCTTCCCATTTCCACTCCGGCGAGGTGAGCGAGTGCAGGAGGCTGCCCGGCACTCCCCCGGGCGGGCGACGGCCCACAAAAGAGCCGCCATCCGGACTGCCCGCAGCCGACCGCGCCCTCGCCGCGTGCAGGATGCCGCCGACTCCCATGCCGTGGATGCCGGGATGCCGGGGATTGCGTCCGAGGGGCCACGGCGACTGATTGAGCCGGAGACTGGAGCCGAACCATTGCAGGACCGGCTGGCCATCGAACACCACCCGGATGCTCGCGCGGCGCACTTCCATCCGCACCTGCCGCCGCCGGCCATACTCCGCCGGCCACTCGATGGAACTGACTTCCGACATGAGGTCCGCCACGCCATCGAGTTGCCAGCCGAGGCGGAATCCGATGTCGTTCAGATGCACATGACTGGTGAGCCCTTTTCCCGCGATGGGAAAGAAGAGCGCGGTCCAGGTGCCGGCGGCAGACGGTGGGTCGAGGGTGAACTCCGCTTCGTAGTCGAACTCCTCCGGCAGCACGCAGGCAAACTCCAGCCCCGCGCCCTTTTCCGCCGCCGCCCAGCGCAGGCCGTCGGCAGATTTCTGCGAGGCGGTGGATTCCTGCGCGAGGACGGGCAGCAGATCCAGCCAGCCATCCGGCCCGCTTCCAGGCAAAGGCGGCGGCGGCGGCGGTGGCGCGGTGTCCCATTCCACGAGGAAGCCGTGGCACTCCGTCTGCCACGAACTGCCAACCGCGACGGCGGCCCGCTGCGTCCGCTGCCGGCCGGCTTCCGGCGGCAGCAGCAGCCCCTGCGCCAGCCAGCACCAGCGCCCGGCGGGAATGGACTCCGCCAGCGGCGAGGCCGCGATGGTGAAGTAATCGGCATCGCGCGAAAGGGTCGCCAGCCGCCCGCCCATGCCGGCAGCCAGATGCGCCGCTTCCTCCTGCGACACCGCGGCCTGCATCAATTGATAGCGGCGCGCCCCCGAGGTGGCTTCCGGTCCGGCCACGGCATTCAAGCCGGAGCGAATCGCCGGACGTTTCACCGGCGGCTGGGAGAGCAGCAGCGCCGCCGTGCCGAGCGTGAGCACCAGCAACGCGGCCAGCCCCGCCGCCGCCGCATGGGCCGGACGGCGGCGCGCCCACTTCATGATCCTGGCCATACGCCCCACTGGCCGCGCCTGCACCGGTTCGCCGCGCAGCCAGCGGTCGAGGTCATCGGCGAGGGCCGTCGCGCTGCGGTAACGGGCGGCGGGCGATTTTTCGACACAGCGCATGACGACGGTCTCAAGGTCACGGTCCAGCCCGGGCACCAGCATGCGCAGCGGCGCGGGAGCAGAGTCCTTCACCTGATTGAGAAGAGTGAGCATATCCGCGCCGTCGAAGATACGCCGGCCTGCAAGCAGCTCATAAAGCACGGCCCCGAGGCTATAGACATCCGTGGCCGGAGAAAGCCGCCGGCTTTCTCCCCCAGCCTGCTCCGGGGCCATGTAGTGCGGCGTGCCGATGATCTGCCCGGTATGTGTCAGGCTGCTCTCCGCATCCAGCCGCCGCGCGATGCCGAAGTCCACCACCTGCGGCTCGCCCGCGGCATCGAGGAGGATATTCCCCGGCTTCAAATCGCGGTGCAGAATGCCGTGCCCGTGCGCGTGCTGCACGGCCCGCGCGACTTTCGCGATGAGTGCCGCCGCCGCGCGCGGCTCGCGATATTCCCCGCAGCGCGACGCCAGCGTGCCGCCCTCGATGAGCTTCATGGAATAGTAGCCCTGACCCTCGTGCTGCCCGACTTCATAGATGGGCACGATGTTCGGATGATCCAGCCCCGCGGCGGACTCCGCCTCTGCGCGGAACCGCTGCTCATCCGCCGGCGAGGCCAGCAGCGCGCGGTCGCGCAGCATCTTCAAAGCGACCACGCGATTGAGCGATACCTGCCGCGCCCGGAACACCACGCCGCTCGCCCCGCGCGCGATCTCACTGAGCAAAACGTAGTCGCCGAAATACCCGATGCTAGTGCCCAGCCCCGGCAGCGTGGCTTCCATGGCGGCCGCGGCATCCAGCTCCGGCACGGCGAGGAATTCCGCCGGCGGCTCATCCGCCGCGAGCAGTGCCGTGACTCGTGAAAACAGCGCCGCATCCCCCGCGCAGGCCGCTTCCAGAAATTGGTCGCGCTCCGCTGCATCTGTGATGGCAGCGGCGGCGAGGTAGAGGTCTTTGGGCGAGTGGGAGTCGGGCATGTCAGTGGTTCATGCGTAATGCGGCGCGCGGATCGGCAGAAAATCTCATCGCCGCGCGTCAGTGATCGCGCCGTGCAGCCACTTCCGCGCATACTGCCACTGGCGCTGCAGGTCGCGCTCGGAGAGGCCCGTGACCTCCGCGATTTCCGCCCACGCCATGCCCGCGAAGTAACGCAGCCGCACGATTTCCCCCGCCAGCGCATCCTCCGCCGCCAGCGCATCCAGGGCCTCATGCACCGCCAGCAGTTCCTCATCCGGCGAAGGCGCGGCTATTTCCACCTCCTCCGGCACGATGTGCTCCACGCGCCCGCCGCGTTTTTCCGCCAGCTTCGCCCGCGCGCGATCAATGAGAATGCGCCGCATGGCCTCCGCCGCCGCGCCAAAGAAATGCCGGCGGCTTTCCCACTGCGGCCCGGCGTCATCCGACACGCGCAGCCACGCCTCATGCACCAGCGCCGTGGCGGTCAGCGTCTGCGGCCCGCTCTCCGCCGCCATGTGCCCGCGCGCCAGCCGCCGCAGCTCTTCATAGAGCAGCGGCAGCAGTTCTGCCGATGTGCCGGGAGTGGCGGCGGTGGGTTCCATGCTGCGGCTATAACCGGAAAGCCAGGAATGTCGAGCCGTGCAGATAAGTTGCCTGTCTCGTGCCTGTGTCTTTGTTCCGTCCCCGCCACCAGCGCCGGCTCCGTGACGATCACGCCCGGCAGCCCAACGGATCACGTATCCGTCGCCATCGCCAGTCCGGAGCCCCGGGGGTTCGCCCGGTTGAGAGTTACGCAATAGGCATTGCCACGTCCCTTATTAAGCTCCTCCTCTCCCTGGTATTGCGTGCCGATTTGGAGAAGGAGAACGAAGTGCCAAAATGAAAACGGCCCGCCTGCTCAACCATCTCTTTGCCATGAAACACCACAAACTAAAACTACGCCCCTTGCTGATGAAAGCCGCTGCGGTTGTCGCCATTTCCACGTCCCTGGCTGCTGACGAGTTACCATTGAAGGAACTGCAGGAAAAGGCGGCTCAAGGCGATGCCTCCGCCCAGACCACCCTGGCCATTCGCTACCGGGATGGCAAAGGCGTGGGCAAAGACGATGCGCTGGCGCTGCAATGGGCGCATCGCGCGGCGGATGCGGGCCATGCGGAGGCAATGGACTTCGTTGGCTTTGCCTACCTGCGTGGCGCGGTGGTAGAGTGCAGCCCCGAAATTGCGGTCGGGTATTTCAAAGCGGCGGCGGAGAAATCCGCGGCGGCGGCCTTCAATCTCGGCCAATGTTACTTCGGTGCACAGGGCACGGAGCAGGATTGCACGCAGGCGCTCGATTGGTGGAAAAAAGCGGCGGCGAAGGGCCACGGACGTGCAGCTTCGACGGCGGCGATGGCGTTGCATTCCGGCGAAGGCATCGCGCCGGATGCAGTGGAGGCGCGCCGACTGGCAGAGCGGGCAGCGGAACTGAACGATCCATCTGGCCTCGTATTTCTGGGTGAAATGCAGTTCCAGGCGGGAGAACTCGACTCCGCGAAAGCCAACTGGACGAAAGCCGCGAAACTCGAGCCCACCGGAGCCACCGGCCATCCTGCACAGCCCTCCGGCAACGCCTCCGCGCAGCAGGGGGCCGACCTTTTGAAGCTCCTCGAATACCGGCGGCGCAAAAGCGAGCCGGGTAAGTTCGCCTTCGTGCAGATGCCGCACATTCATCAGGGCTACAACAACTGCGGCTCGACCGCCTGCGCGACGTTCGCGCGCTTTCAGGGAGGCACGACAGGCGGATGGGATTTCAAGAAACTCTGCCCCTCGCCTCTCGGCACCGGCACCGACTGGTGGCACCTGCTCGATGCCGCCGGAAAAATCGGCCAGCAGTGGAAACTCGTTACTTACACACCGGATGACACGGGTTTCGCACAGGCGACTGCGTTGCTGAAAAGCGAACTCGATGCCGGGCGGCCCGTGGTGGTGGACTTCAAATACATCGGTCCGCAATACCCCGGCGGCTTCGCGGGGCACACGCTCAGCGTGTGCGGCTATCTCGCGGAGGAGAACCTCTACATCCTCTGCAATCCCGCCGTGGCCACGCCCGGCCTCCAACTCATCACCGCCGATGACTTGAAGGACTTCTGGCGCTCCGACCACTACGGCGCCCGCGCCCGGGGCGTGCTCTCCCGCCCCGCCTTCGTCATCGGAACACACTGAATGACATCCGCGATGCGTTGCTTTTTCATAAACGCGCAACCTCAGACCTCGGCTACCACTACTGCGGTGAGGGCCGCTTCTTCATCCTGCTCGGCAAGAGTTTCGCCGAGACGATGCTGGAGTTGATGAAGGGAAAATAGCAGCCTGCGCGATGCGTTACTTTTTCTCCTCACTCATCCTGCTCATCTCGCTGATCGCCCGCGCGGAAGAGCAGGACGAGCAGAGAGAAGTTACCCGGAAAACTGTCCTCCCGTATTTGGAGGTGCCCCCGCCCGCATCGTACGGGGCAGGCCCGGCATCGTCACGGTCTGCTGCGGGGACGAAGACCAGGGTGATGGCGATGCGTTCTTTGCCATCCGGGCCGGTGCATTTTTTTGTCCGTTTGTGACCGTTGCCCGGCACATACAGGGAAAAGCAACTCCATGAGTCTCCCCGTCAATCTTTCCGATGCCACCCCTGCAGAACTGCTGCGCGAATTTGTGCGCACGAGGTGCGGGGAGGCGTTTGCCGAGCTGGTGCGGCGCTATGCGGGGCTGGTGACAGGGACGGCGGCGAGGGTGATGGGGAGCCGGGTGGCGCAGGAGGATGTGGCGCAGGAGGTGTTTGCCCTGCTGGCGCGCAAGGCTGCGGCAGTGGACGTGGCGAGCCTGGGCGGGTGGCTGCACAGGGTGGCGGTGCGGCGAGCCACGGCGGCCCGGCGGCGGAGCGATGCGCGGTCGCGGGGCGACCTGGCAGCCTTTATGAATACGGAAGTGGTTTCAGAGAATGAGCCCGATCCGCAGTGGGCGGAGGTGCTTCCCGCGCTCGACCACGCACTCGATTCCCTGCCGGCGGAGGACCGGGCGGTGGTGGTGCTGCGTTATTATGAGCAGCTTTCCTATCACGAGATCGCGGCGCGTTTGCCGCTGACGGCGGAGGCGGCGCGCAAGCGCACGGCGCGGGCCATTGAACGGCTGGGCCGCACCCTGAAAGCACGCGGTCTCAGCACCACCGCGGCGTCGCTGGCGGCGGGACTGGCAGCCCATTGGAAGACGGATGCGGCCATGGTTTCCGCGCATCTCGCCGCGCGGGTCCTGACAAAATCCGCCGCCCTTCCCGCAGGAGTGGTGCTGACCACCATGCTCGCGACCATGAGGCCGGCGCAATGGGCGGGATTCGGCGTGGCCGCAGCGTGTCTGATTGCAGGTGCCCTGGCCCTGCCCTCGCTGCTGCACCCCTCCGAAAATGACGGGCCGGTAAGACCCCCGAACTCGTCCGGGAAATCCATCGCGGCCGCCCGGCCCGCGCCAACCCGTGCTCCCTCCCCGCCTCCCGTCACACCATCGTTGTTCGACGATGCGCTGCTGAAGACTTTGAAAATTGACCTCCGGTCCATGGGATGGGTGGAGGATGTGAAGGACTTCCACCCCAACGGCAAACCAAAGCGGGAGGAGGCGTTCTCGCTCGGCCAATCCCTCGTCATGGGTGACAGAGGCGCAGCGTCGCTTTACCTGAAGTGGTGGCCGGAGGAAAACCGCTACTGTTTCAGCTTTGGGGATTCCGACAGCAAAGGCTACTACGGCCCCTTCACCGGAAGCCCCCTGACAAATCACGATCTCTCTCCGTATCTGCTGGCGAGTCTGGAGGGGCGCGGGCCACGGTTCCTCGCCTGCATTGGCGCAGGCACCATCCTGCTGTCCTTTGTTTCGTCCAGCGATGCCGCCCTGCGCCGCTACGGCTGGGATATTCTCGCGGCGATGGAAAAGCCGCAACTCCCCGTGGCCCATCAACTGACGCACCAGTTCCCGGCGGTTGGGGAAAAGCACTTGCAGGAGGACACGGAGTCACCCGATCCCGCTCTGCGCGAACTCATGGCGCGGGTCCATGAAAAGCTGGCCGCCGCCGGAAGCTACTACGATTCCTGCAAGGACGAGCTGCCCGCGGAATCCTATCAACTCATGGCGGAGGAAGATCCCGCCTCCGTAGCCGCACTGGCGTGGGGCCCGGCCAGGAACGGCCTGCGCGCGGCCCTTATTTTGCCGAGAAAGGTAAAGCTCGGCGAACCCTTCCCGCTCTCCTGGGCCGTGCAAAACACCGGC
Organism: Verrucomicrobiota bacterium; assembly: GCA_031429155.1. GTDB lineage: Bacteria > Verrucomicrobiota > Verrucomicrobiia > Verrucomicrobiales > V1-33 > V1-33. The sequence continues at coordinate 7,581 of JANOZA010000422.1, forward strand.
GAGCAGCCCGTGCGCCTCTTCTACGCAGATGACGGCAGCCCCGGGCTGAGGTGGAAGGGCCCGGAAGGAACGATGAACACCTCAATGTATCCCGGCGAGCCCCAAAACCAGCAGCACCGATATCTTCTGCAGCCGGGCCAGTGTCTGCGCGTGGCATTGAGCAGTCACATGACCTTCGTGGAAAAAGGCCCGGGGTCCAGGCGCGAACTCCCCGCCGTCCGCGGTCCTTTGCACCTCACCGCCAGTTATTGCTTCCCGGGCCTGCGCTCCATCAACGAGGCCCAACAAAAAGTGATCTTCCCCGCGCGCGGGGAATACGAAGGAATTCTGGAGTCAGTGGCGACGGTGGCGGTGGAGTAAGCGCGATACTGGCACGACGGCGGTCGCCCCACGAGCGCCGCATCACTCAAGGTTTTGAGAACTCAACCCGTCACGACGGAGAAATGCGCGATGTTCAAATGCGCGACCTCTAACCTCGGCTATCATTACTACAGCGAAGGCCGTTTTTTCATCTTGCTCGAAAAATGTTTCGCCGGGACGGTGCTGGAGTTGATGAAGCCATTGGAATCATGACTCGTATCCGCTCATTTGTAATAGTCTTGTTGTGCCTCCTCGTTCGAGCCAGGGCCACCGAACCGGAGGCCCGCGCGCGGCGGCCCAACGTCATCCTCTGCATGACCGACGACCAGGGCTGGGGCGATGTGAGCTACAATGGCCTCACGAAAATCAGGACGCCGAACATGGACGCGATGGCCGCCGCTGGTCTGCGGTTCAATCGCTTCTACGCGCAGCAGACCTGCTCGCCGACGCGGGCCAGCGTGATGACCGGGCGGCACCCAAATCGCATGGGCGTTTTCTGGCCGGGGATGCC
>JANOZA010000423.1:0-23533 GCA_031429155.1 Verrucomicrobiota bacterium
CGTACATTTGCTGCTGGAGATCGCCGATCTCCTCACGGAATTCCGCCACCTGCCGCTGCAGTGAGGCATCGTCTTTATACAGGCGCTTCTTGAGGCCCGTGGGAATGGAGGAAGGCTTGCAGGTGCCTTTGCCGGTGTGGCGGAAATCGCCGGGATCGAACGTGGTTTTCATAGGCCGCCAGCCTTGGCGGGGAAAACGAAAAAGGGAAGTGCCGGGAATTTTCCTGCGGCCCCCGGGAGCCAGGCTGGATTTTAACCGCACCGCGCGGCAGCCTCAGAACTCCTGATGTCTGCACGGCACGCCAGTCCGCGTCAGGCACTTGGTAGAGCCCGTTCGGAGTTCAGCCTTTAGGCTGCTCCCCGCCGGAACAGGCTAAAGCCTGAACTCCAAACGTTTTCGGCGGCTCATCCTGTTTCCTCTGACACCAGGATGTCTGAGCCTCAGTTCTCGATTCCCAGCAGTGTGATGTCGAAGATCAGGGCGGCATGGGGCGAAATGTTTGGGCCCGCTCCGCTGGCACCGTAGGCCAGATAGGGCGGGATGAAGAGTTTGAAGTTGGACCCAAGGGGCATCAATTGCAGGCCCTCCGTCCAGCCCGCGATGACCCCGCCGAGCGGAAAGGTCAGCGGCTCTCCGCGAGCCACCGAGCTGTCGAATACCGTGCCGTCCGGCAGGGTGCCGTGGTAGTGGACCTTGACCTTGTCCGTGGCCACGGGCAGCGGCCCCTCGCCCTTTGAGATGACTTGAAACTGAAGACCGCTGGCTGTGGTGCTCACGTTTTCGCCTTCGCCGTTACCGGCCATGAACTCGCTGCTCGCCACGGCGGATGCCACGTTGTCCGCCACCGCTGCTTCAAAAGCGGCCCGGGCCAAGGCGATGCTCGCCAGCCGCGCCGCTTCCGCCGCCTGCTGTTCCGGCGTCAATGCGACCGGCGCTGCTGTTGGCGGCCTCTTCCGCTCCTTCTTCTCCGGCTGCTGTTCTTTGTCCGCCACCTTTCCAGCCCCCAGCCGGCCCTCGACCAGAGCCCTGGCCTTCTCTTTCTTCGCCTGCGGGGCAGGGGAATCCTCCTTGCCGCCGAAAATCAGGTAAAAGCCGGCGATGGCGAGAACGATTACCAGAGCAGGAATGAGTGTCTTTTTCATGGATATGGAGCAGGGCTGCGGAACGGTCGCCCGTTAGGTACAGGGTATAGGAGGACCTGCGCCCCGTGACAAGGAGACAGAGGGCACCCGCCTTTTCACCGTCCATTTGCGCGGTTGTTCAGGAAAGCTGTTCGTTGGCCTCGCGCCGGACTCGGAGCCAGGAACCGGAAGCCGTCAAAAAGTGACTCGCCGTCCTTGTCCGGGCGGGGCTTTCCGCCTACGAGGGATGCATGACGACTCCTTTTCCCCGCCGATCCTTCCTCAAAGGCGCCGGTGCCACGCTGGCGCTGCCGTTCTTTGAGTCCATCCAGTCGCGTGCCGCGCTCGGGCCGGCGGCTGGTGCGGCACCGGTGCGCATGGCACTCCTTTATATGCCCAATGGGGTGCGCCCGGACCGTTGGACGCCGAAGGGTGAGGGCGCGCGCTATGAGTTGTCGCCGATCCTGACGCCGCTGGAGGCGCACCGGGACGAGTTGCTGGTGCTCACGGGGCTGGAGAATAAGGCGTCGTTCAGCGGGGACGGCCATTATGTGAAAACGGGCGGCTGGCTCACGGGCACGACCATTACCAAGACGACAGGCTCGGATATCAATGCCGGCGGGACGAGCATGGATCAACTGGCGGCGGCGCAGCTCGGCGCGCACACGAAACTGCCGTCCATGGAACTCGGGACGGAGCCCATCGTGTCGGGCATTGACTCGAATGTGAACTACACTCGGCTCTATGCCTCACACATTTCGTGGAAGACGCCGACGTCGCCGCTGCCGTGTGAGATCAATCCGCGCGTGGCCTTTGACCGGCTGTTCCGCAAACGCTCTGCCGGTGGCGAAAAGACGGCGAGCGATCAACAGTCGGTGCTCGATCTCGTGCGCGAGGACGCGAAGCGGCTCCAGGAAAAGCTCGGTGCTGCTGACAAGCAAAAGCTGGAGCAGTATCTGGAGTCCGTGCGCGAAGTGGAGCGCCGCATTTCCCGTGAAGCCGACACGCTCGGTGCCGGCGAGAATCTCCGCCCGGACGTGCTCAAGCGCATGGATGAACTCGACAAGCGCATCTCCAAGGCCATGGGCAAGGCGAACCGCGAGCAGGAGCTGAATTCGCTGCCGCGCTTTGATCACACGGAGCACTGCCGCATCATGATGGATCTCATGGTGCTGGCGATGTGGTCGGATTCCACGCGGGTGACGAGCTTCATGTTCGGCAATGACGTGACGGGCCGGAGCTTCTCGTTCGTGCCCGGCGTGAACGGCGGGCATCACGATATTTCGCACCACAAGAACAACGACAAGCAGCTAGATCAGTATGAGAAGATCAACCGCTGGCACGTCGAGCAGTATGCCTGGATGCTGGGCCGCATGAAGGAAATCAAAGAGGGCAGCGGCACCCTGCTGGACAACGCGATGGTGGCCTTTGGCAGTCCGATCCGCGACGGCAACGCTCACGATCCTCACAACGTGCCCATCGTCGTCGCCGGGAAAGCAGGCGGCAAGCTGCGCACCGGCAAGCACATGGAATTCGAGAAGGGCACGCCGCTGTGCTCGCTCTGGATTACGATGCTCGAAGCCGCCGGCGTGAAGGCGCCGAAGTTTGCCGATGCCACCAGCGGGCTCAGAGGCGTATAATTTTCAATCATCTAACCGCATGACTATCCGACACTCACTGGTGTTCCTGACTCTGGCTTTGAACGCGCCCGCCGCCGTAGATTTTAATCGCGAGATCCGCCCGCTGCTTTCCGATACCTGCTTCGCCTGCCACGGGCCCGACGCGGCGAAACAGAAAGCGGACCTTCGCCTCGATGATCGCGCGGATGCCACCGTGCCCGCCAAGTCCGGCGCGGTGGCCATCGTGCCCGGAAAACCAGAGGAGAGCGAACTCATCAAACGCATCTTCGCGACCGACCCTGACGACCTCATGCCGCCGGACGATTCGCACAAGAAGTTGAGCGCGCCGCAGAAGGAACTGCTGAAAAAGTGGATTGCTGAAGGCGCGGAATACCAGGGGCACTGGGCATTCATTTCGCCCCAGGCTCCGCCGGTGCCCGGCCCCGGGAATCCGATTGATGCTTTCGTTCAGCAGCGACTCGCAGCGGAGAAACTTACGCAGCAGCCGGAAGCGCCGAAGGAGACACTCATCCGCCGGGCGTCACTGGACCTCACCGGGCTCCCGCCGACGCCGCAGGAGATGGATGCGTTCCTCGCGGACACTTCGCCGCAGGCCTATGAGAAAGTCGTGGACCGGTTGTTGGCGTCGCCGCGTTATGGCGAAACCATGGCCGCGCCCTGGCTTGATCTTTCCCGCTATGCGGACAGCAACGGCTTCCAGACCGACAGCAGCCGCGAGCAGTGGGTGTGGCGCGACTGGGTGATCGCGGCCTTCAATACGAACAAGCCGTTCGATCAGTTCACCATCGAACAGCTCGCCGGCGACCTGTTGCCGAATGCGACGCGTGATCAGATCATCGCCACGGGCTTCAATCGCAACCACCGGCTCAACGGTGAAGGCGGGCGCATCGTGGAGGAGTGGTTCGCGGAGAACGTTATTGATCGCGTCGAGACGACCGGCCTGACATGGATGGCGCTGACCTTCAATTGCTGCCGCTGCCACGATCACAAATACGATCCGATCTCACAGAAGGAGTTTTACCAGTTCTTCTCCTACTTTAATTCCAACGACGAGAGCGGCGTGCTCGACAGCGAAGGCGGCAACCGGGGCGGCGGGAATTCGCGCCCGGTCCTGTCTGTTTCCACCGGCGAGCAGGAGAAGAAATTCGAGGCGCTCACGGCTGCGGTGAAGGATGCGGAACGGCAAGTCGCAGAGTCCGGCAAGGAACTCGAGGCGCTCCAGGCGAAGTGGGAGCCGGAATTCAAAAAGCAAATGGCGTCGCAGCAGCAGGCGTGGCGCGAACTTTCCGCTGCGTCGGTGAGGAGCACGGGCGGTGCGACCATGACGAAGATGCCTGACAACACCTGGCTGGCTGGCGGGAAGAATCCCGACAACGATTCCTATGAGATCACTGCGCCGCTGCCAGCCGGCCCATTCACCGGAGTGATGCTGCACGCGATGCCGGATGCATCGTTGCCCGGCCAAAGCCTCGGACGGTATGCGAACGGAAACTTTGTGCTCAGTGATATTGATGCCGAGATCACCGCGCCGGGCATGAAGGAGCCGATAGATGCGCAGTTCACTTTTGCTCAGGCCGACTACGAACAGCCAGGCTGGGAGGTGGGGTTCATCGTGAGGGACAAGCCGAAGCGCGGCAAAGGTTCGAAGAACAAACAGGGCTGGGCCGTGGATGGTCCCACGAAGAAGGATCCCCGCACGGCGGTCTTCGGCTGCGCGCCGGTCACTGTCCCCGCCAACGCCACGGTGAAGATCACCCTGCGGCACGATGCGCTAGCAGGCCATAACATCGGACGCTTCAGCCTTAGCACGACATCCCTGCCGCCAGCGATGGTGAAGCTAAAAGGAGGTGCCGTGCCGCCGGGCGTGCTTGCGGCAGTGAACCTCGCGCCGGAGAAGCGCACCCCGGCTCAGGCCGCAGCACTGGCAAAGTTCTTCCGCGAGAATTCCGACAATCCCGCGAAGAAAGCCGAGCTTGATCTTGCCGCGGCGAAGAAGGCGCTCGCCGACCATTCGGACGATATGCCGTCGGTGATGGTGATGAAGGAAGCTGCCAAGCCGCGGGATGCGTTTGTGCTCATACGCGGCGAATACGACAAGCCCGGCGACAAAGTCGTGCGCGCACTTCCCGCCGCGCTGCCGCCGATGCCGGCAGGTGCTCCGAATGACCGGCTCGGCCTCGCTCAGTGGCTCGTGTCAGGCTCTCATCCGCTCACGGCACGCGTGTGGGTGAACCGTCAGTGGGAGAAGTTCTTCGGCACCGGCATTGTGAAGACGCTGGAGAATTTCGGCAGTCAGGCCGACTGGCCGAGCCATCCGGAACTGCTCGACTGGCTGGCCACAGAGTTCGTCCGTCTCAAGTGGGACATGAAGGCGGTGCAGAAACTCATCGTTATGAGCGCCACCTACCGGCAGTCTTCAAAAGTGACCCCGGAACTCGTGGAGCGCGATCCTGAAAACCGCCTGCTCGCCCGCGGGCCGCGTTTTCGGCTGAATGCCGAGGCCGTGCGGGATCAGGCGCTGGCCTTGAGCGGACTGCTCGCGGAAAAGCAGGGTGGCCCCAGCGTCCGTCCTTACATGCCGCAGGGCGTGTGGGACGAAACCAGCGTCTATGGAAATCTGCGCAACTACCAGCCGGACAAAGGCGACGGACTCTACCGCCGCACGCTCTACACTATTTGGAAACGGACGGCCGCCCCGCCGAGCATGCTGCTCTTCGATTCCCCCAACCGCGAAATCTGCACGGTGAAGCGTTCGCGCACCAACACACCGCTTCAGGCGCTCGCGCTGCTGAACGAAGTCACCTACGTGGAAGCCGCACGCAAACTCGCCGAACGCATGATCAAGGAAGGCGGCGCGACTATCTCCGTCCGCATCGCGTGGGCCTTCCGCGCGGTCACCGGTCGCAAGCCGGCACCGGAGGAACTCACCGTTCTCATGGCCCGTTGCGATGCCCGGCTGGAGCGCTTCAAGAAGGATCCGGAAGCAGCGAAGAAACTCATCACTCAGGGTTCGACGCCGCCGGATGCCAAACTCGATCCCGCTGAACTCGCCGCCTGCACCGTCACGGCGAACGTCCTGCTCAATCTCGATGAAGTGGTGACGCGGGAGTGAGGCCCACGTCTTCATAAAAAACGGGCGGCCCGGAAAACCGGACCGCCCGCTGTTTGAACTGTCTGGTCTTACACCGCGGGGATGCTGAATTCCTTGCGGTAGGTTTCCATATCGAGCTTGTTCGCTTCGGCGGCGAATTCGCCGGTGTACTTCTCGGTGGCTGGATCCATGGTGAGCATGGGGCCGAGCACGATCTTCGAGAGATCGCCTTCGAGCTTGTTGTCCTTCAGGTGTGTCAGCATGCGCTCGAAGGTTTCCGTGAAGAGCGGGTTGCTCTTGATGGTGGCGGCGATCTGCTCCTGCGATGCGGTCTTGCCGAGACGGTAGCTGTGGTTAGCCATGTGGGCGAGCGCGGCGGAGAGGTGGCCGGTGAGGGCTCCGTGCGTTGCTTCGATTTTGCCCTTCTTGATGGCATCGAAGAAGTGCTTCCGGTGGCCCGGGCCATCGTTCTTCTCAAACTTGGCGACGGCCTTGTTGTCTTTATCGTAGGCCTTGCCCTCGGCGACGTAGCCGCCTTCGCATTCGATGACGTTGCCGACGCGGATGCCGCCTTTGTAGGCGGACATGCCGCCGCCGAAGTTCATGTCCGCCCGCGGCAGACCGCGGACTTCAAAGATTACCGGCACGGGCTTGAAGTCATAGAAAGCAATCTGCGTATTCGCCGTGGTGGCGTCATCGTCATAGCCAAAGCGTCCGCCGATGCTGATGACGCGCTCCGGGCAGGTTTGCGGGTCGTCAATGAGCCAGCGGGCCACGTCCGTCTGGTGGGGCCCCTGATTGCCGATGTCGCCGTTGCCCCACGGCCACTGCCAGTGCCAGTCGTAGTGAAGTTTCTTGCGGGTGAGCGGCTCCATTTCGCGCGGACCGCACCAGAGGCTGTAGTCCACCGTGGCCGGCGGCTGCTGAGGTCCGGAGCACTTTCCGATGCTCTCACGCGGCTTGTAGCAGAAGCCCCGGGAAACGACCGGCTTTCCGATGGCTCCGGACTTCACAAACTCGCGGATCTTCTCCCAGCCCTCGTCCGAGCGGCGCTGCATGCCGTGCTGCACGATGAGCTTGGCGTGCTTCTTTGCGTGCTCGGCGAGGAGACGGCCCTCGTGAATGTTATGGCTGACCGGCTTCTCGACATACACGTGCTTCCCGGCCTGGAGTGCGGCGATGGCGATGAGAGTGTGCAGGTGGTTCGGCGTGGCGATGATGACGGCCTCGATGTCTTTGTTTTCGAGCATCTTCCGGTAGTCCTGGTAACCGGTGACCTTCACGTTTTGCTTCGCGGCTTCGGCGACGCGGCGGTCCACGGCGGCCATGTCGGCATCGCAGACGGCCACGGCCTGGTTGCCGTGCTTCATGCCGACGGCGTCGAGGAAGTGACCGCCGCCCTGGCCTCCAGCGCCGATGACGGCGCAACTGATACGTTCGTTGGCTCCGGCGGCGCGCGACCACGTGCTCATGGGCACGGCGAGCGAGGCAGCGAGGGAGCCTTTGATAAATCTACGGCGGGAAGTGTTGATCATAATAGTGGGATTGATTGAGTGTGCAGCATTTGCATCCGGCGGAACGGTGCCTCCGTGCAATCGCCACGCAATCACGGAGGCGGCAGATGCTCCTTCAGCGCCGCTGCCCACACCGCGTAGCCTTTTTCGGAGGGATGGAGGAAATCGGGCATCGTGTCTTTGCTGAGGGTGCCGTCCTTTTCACGGAGCTGGCTTTTTAAGTCAATGAGCGTGGCACCGGTTGTCTTCGCCACTTCCGGCAAGAGCGCGTTGATGGCATCAACCGCGGCCTGCTGCGGGTTGTCCGGCTTTTCGCCGCGCGGCATGACGGCCATGAGGACGAGTTTCGCTCCGGGGCACTGAGCCTTGGCCTGCTCGACGACAGCCTGGATGCCCTCCGCGATTTCCGCCGGTGTATTCTGCCGGGCATTCTTTGTCCCCGCGAGATTGTTGGTGCCGATGTGAATGACGATGAGTTTTGGTTTCAGCCCGGCGAGTTCACCGTGGCCGATACGCCAGAGAACATTCTGTGTGCGATCCCAGCCGAAGCCCATGTTCAGCACCTTGCGGTCGCCGAAAAGCGCCTGCCATGCCTGCGCACCGCGGTTGCCTTTCGGCTCCTGCGGTTCGCCGCCCCAGAGGTGCGTGATGCTGTCACCGATGAGCACGGTGTCAGGATTGATCTTGTCCTTTGCCGCCAGCACTGCGGCATGGCGGGCATCCCAGTCGTAGAAGTCCTGCTCCAGTTTGGCTTTGGGAAGACAGGCCGTGTTTTCCGCTGCGCCGATCTCCGCATACGGCGTGCTGGTGATGAGCCCGCGGGCATCGGTGGCACTGAAGAAGAACGTGAGCGGGCGTTCCCCCGGCAGCGATGCCGACACGTCGCCGCTGTCCAGTTTGGCGGGAATGGCCTGCCACTGCCGTTTCGTCCAGGTCCCGGACATCGTCGTGAAATGCAGTTCCGCCTTCACTGCCGGTCCGCCGTGGAGGACGCGGGCGGAGGCGGTGTTTTCCGCCACGGTGATATCGCTCAGTCTCGCGAGGTCCGGCGATTCCGCTCCAGGCCGCAACACGCTGTCCACAAAGGCGTCCACCTCTTTATAAGTCCAGATGTGCCCGTGAGCCAAATCCACCCTGACCGAAACCGTGCGCAGCGCCGGCTGCACGAGGCTGAAGGTTTTGCGGTAGCTGTCGGGAGGATAGGCGAAGTCGTGCGTGCCGTTCAGAAACAGAATTGGGCACTGCGTCGCGCCGATGGTCGCCGAGGGATCAAACAACCGCAGCCAGCGCTCGCGCGAATCCCGATTCATCGCGGCCAGCGACTTGTCGCGCCAGTAACTGTTGTCGCCCAGAAAGCCGCAGCCATAGACGGGCACCGCGACCTTCAGCCCGTGGTCGAGTCCGGCGATGAGGCAAGTCAGGTAGCCGCCCCAACTGATTCCGGTGATGCCGACGCGCTCACGATCCACTTCCGGCAGGGCATTGAGAAAAGCATGCCCGCGCAGCACGGCGGCGACGGCGTGATAGCTCCACATCTCCCGGGCTTCGGCGTCGGTGAAGTTACGGAACTTTGTCGTGTCCGACTGATCCGGTCCTGCCTTGTCGTGGGGTTTGCCGTCCGGACCCTGCCCCGAAGTATCCATCGCCAGAGCCACGTAGCCGCGCTGCGCCCAGTGGTTGGCCCAGTCCTTGAAGGCCCGCCCGCCGCCGCCGTGAACCAGCAGCATCGCCGGTGCGGGATTCTCTTTAGAGACGGCAGCCGGACGTCCGAGCCAGGCAAAAACCCGTGTCGGCTTTCCCTGAAACGGCTCGCTCTCGTACCAGACCTCCTGCACCAGGCCTTCCACTTTCCCCAATTCCGATACCGGCGGCGCTCCGGTGAGGCGCGGCACGTCCCAAGGCGTTTCGCCGCGAACACTGGGCAGCGGCTTGAGGAGCAGGAGGAGGAAGAAGAGTCGGAGATGCATAGCGGCGCGGAGCCTGCGGGACTCCTGGCGCACCGTCAAGTTCCGGTGAGCCGCCCATTTGCGCCCCTCTTCATGGCGTGCCATGACTCCGCCATGAGCACCTGGTCCAACACCTCCCCCGAAAACCGCAACTGGCCCGCCACGGCCTACCAAAACTCCCTGCCCGACGGTAAAGCCAATGGCCGCATCGCCGTGGAGGGCAACGATCTGGTCTTCCGGGCCGGTGGGGTCCCGCCCCTGCGCCTGCCGCTCGACAGCCTCGACATCCGCTACGGCGGATTCAATAACGCCCAGGCATTTCTCAGCCATCCTCATATGCCGGAATGGACGTTCCTCTGCGCCGACCCCGCCTTTCTGAGGGACGACGCCATTCTCCGCCACCCCGTCCACGGCAAAGGCGCGAAGCGGAAAAACCGCGCCACCAAGAAGTGGCCGTGGCCCGTGAAGGCCATGCTCACGACGACGCTGCTCTTCATCACCGGCCTCTCCCTGCTCTGGATCAAACGCGCGGCGATCAGCGAGTGGATCGCCGGCAAGATTCCTGTCAGCATCGAAAAGCAGATAGGTGATCAGGAGTGGAATGACATAAAGGCCAAGTCCAAAATAGTCACCGACCCCGCGCAACTCGCGCAGTTGGAAGCCATCACCAAACGCCTCCTGCCCGCAGTGAATGACAAACGCTACGAGTTCACCTTCCACATCATCGAGAACGACGCCATCAACGCCTTCGCCATGCCCGGCGGGCACATCGTCGTTCACACCGGCCTGCTCAAAAATGCCAAACGCCCTGAGGAAGTCGCCGGCGTGCTCGCGCACGAGATCGCGCATATCACCCGCCGCCATTCCCTGCGGAACATGGTCAGCAGTCTCGGCACCATGGTCATCATCCAGGCGGTCTTCGGCGACTACTCCGGCCTCGCAGGCGGAGCCTCCACTTTGCTCCAGCAAAGCTACAGCCGCGACTTCGAGCGCGAAGCCGACGCCACCGGCTGGGAATACATGCTCGCCGCCAACATTGATCCGAAGGGCATGATAGACTTCTTCAAAATCCTCGTCGTCGAAGAAGAAAAGTCCGGCATTCAAATGGACGGCCTCGCCGAGTTTATCAGCACCCACCCGGATACGAAAGAACGCGTCGCCACGCTGGAGGCGAAGCTCAATGATGTGCCGAAGGACCGGAAGTTCGAGCCCATCGCGCCGGCCGCGCCCGTTGCTCCGGCAGAGACCACGCCAGCCCCGCCACCGCAGTGACTCTCCCTGTCATATCCGGCACAGTCGGTAATTTGAATGCCGACTGGCCCTGGCTGGCGGTCTGGGCTGCGCTGGGGCTGGGCGGCGCCATCATTGCCGCGCTCTACGTCCGGAGTGATAACAGACGCCGCATCCGGTGTAATCTGGCGGAGCAGGGAGCGTTACTGCTGAGCATCGCCCGGACCAAACGTATCGAAGCGGTGTTCCTCGACGAAAACGAGCGCTTCTACAGAATCACCTATCGTGACAAAAATGGCTGGGAACACAGTGCGATCTGCAAAATCTCTGCCTGGGGCGGCATTTACTACGCTGACGATCAAGTCACGGGCCAGCCTTGACTATACGCTTCCTTCAGCAGAGGAGCCCTGCTGAAGGTGTAAAGCCTATGAACTGGACGGGCAAAGCCCATCGGCTTGAGGGGTGCAGTCCATACGCTGGGGAGGTGCAGTCCATAGGCCGGAGGGGTGCAGTCCATGCACTGGAAGGGTGGAGCCCATGCGCTTGAGGGGTGCAGTCCATAGGCCGGAGGGGTGGAGCCCATGCACTGGAAGGGTGGAGCCCATACGCTTGAGCGGTGGAGTCCATGCGCTTTTGGGGTGCAGTCCATAGGCCGGAGGGGTGGAGTCCATAGGCTTTTGGCCAAAAGCCTATGCCCTTTTGTGGGAAAGGGCATAACTACTTGCCTTCCGTGCGCATTCTCTAGCAACTGCGTCATAATATTGCAAAATGTCAGGAAAATCCTCGCAAATAAATTGTTGATAATTACTATAATATTTGGAATAGTTAACTGTCAGGCAGTCTTCTGCCGCCTGTCACCCAAACCCCAGCCGCAAGGCCGGATAACCCAAACCAAAAACCAACAAACAAACAACCAAATAGAACCATGAAATCAAAAACGAAATCAGCGAAAACGAACCACCCGGCAAAAGCGACATTCAAACTGCGCCGCGCCGCTACTCCCGCCGTCGCGTTGAGACAAGGCACCACTGGCAGACACGCCCCCGCCGCAGAGCCGGCCGGAGGAGACACCAGCCTGCTCCGCGCCCTGGCGCTCACGACTGAAACCGGAAAGATCAAGCTGGAGACCAGCAGCATGACGCCCTCGCAACTGCACGCTCAGTTGGTGAGCAGCGGCACCGGCATGAGCACCACGCCGGTTTACTCCGGCCTGCCTGTTACCCCTGACGTCAACGCCGCCGCCACTGCCCTCGGGCAGCAGTTGACCCAGCTAGCCAATCTGGAGCGCGACCTCCGGGAGTTCCGGCTCACCCTCTCCCAGTGGACCGTTACCTATGCCTCCGTGCTCAACCGCGCCGCCACCGCCTGCGAAGCCGCGGACAGCACGCCCGCCACGCTCATCAGCGGCGGCTGGCAGTTGCGCCGCACTCCTGGCCCGGCCCAGCCCGTGCCCGCTCCGAAGGACCTCGGCATCCTGCAAACCGCCTTCGCCGGCCAGGGCACCGGACGCTGGAGCCGTGTCCCCAATGCCCGCTACTACGAACTCATGGCCGCCCCCGTCCCCGGAGCCGCCCTCACGATTGACGCGCCTGTCATCATCAAGTCCACCCGCACCCGCTGCCCTCTCCCGCTCGTGCCCCCCGGCACACAGCTAACGATCTGCGTCCGAGCCATCGGCTCCAAAGGCGACGGCCCGTTCTGCAATCCCCTCACCGTCAGGGTGAATTGAGCCGGATGAGCTGAACGGGACACGCAGGAGCTTGTTCCTGCCACATACACGGGCCGGTCTTCCTCCGCGGAGACCGGCCCTTTTTCGTTGTTCAAGTCCAGGGGAGCGACGCACCCGCGGAGTCCATTTTTCTGGACGCCGGACGCGCGGAGTCGTTCGCATACGCCAAACCCTCACGGAAACAAATTATCCGAAGTGGCGGAAATATTCTGTGGAGTTTCCCTCACGTTTCTGATTTCATCCGACGTAATTCACACCTTGCATGAATCTTTCTGACACCGCCCTGTTCCGTCAGTTTCTCACCGGAGATTCCGTTGAGGCCTTTCCGCTTTTCCCTCGCTGGGGGCACTTCCGGAACTATGCTCACTCCTTTTTGAACGAATTTCACCCAGCCCCGGTCCAACCGGTCTCGACATTATGAACACGGCCCCCTCATTCCTCACGGTTCTCGGCCCCCGGTTCTTCGTCTTCATTGCGGGGTTACTCTTTACAGGACATGGCCTTGCCACTGATTCTGACGGCGACGGCATCCCCGCAGACTGGGAAAACTTTCGGGGCACGAGTGATTCCGATGCGTCGGATGCACTCATGGACTTCGACGGTGACGGGTTGAACACCTTCCAGGAATACCTCACCCAGGGCCGTCCGTGGGGGAATTACTCCTTTCGCCGTCTGCCGTTCAGCAGTCTTCCTGTCACGCTGCCGGTCTCCAGTGTGGGGTGGACTGAGTTCATAGCCGTCAACCGTGCGGGCGAATTTGTCATCAGTTTTCACGGCACTTCCGGCTCCCGCACTTTTCTCTGGACTCCGCCCGGCGGAACGCTGTCCTCTCCGGAGCTGATTGAAGTGCCTTATCTCGGTTCCCCGGCAGCACTGCTCAACGATAGCGGAGAGGTTTTCGTCCCCGCTGCCGGCGGCGGACGTGAAATTCGCAGCTTGAGGAACTGGAATGCAGGTTCCGTCCCCTTCTACTGGACGGGTGTGGATAATCCGGTGCCCCTGGCCCTCTCCAATGATCAACGCGTGCTGCTGTGGACGCACACGCTGGGATCTTCCTCCGAACAGATAAACCTTTACCAGTGGTGTGACGCGGGTGGCGGTTGGTCAGGCCAGCAGACGTTCACCTTCAATCCAGGTTTCGAGAACCACTCGTTCGGTGTGGCCGCCGACACGATCTCCGGAGCATGGTTGTTTGGACTGAGTTTCGATGCCAGTGACCCGCCGGGAATCATGGATGCAATGACCGTGCAGTTGCCTGAAGAAGGGAATCCTGGTCCGCTGGGGCCATTTTCCGGATACACTGGTTTGAGCCTGGAGGCTGCCGCCAACGGACGGGCAGTGGGCGTGGCCATGAACACCAGCAGCGGCAACGAAGAGTCGGGCATGGTGGATGTCGCTGGATGGCAGACCATCAGCGGCGGTGCCGCCGGTTTCGGGCCGCTGCTCACTGCCGTGGCGGATGATGGCACCGTCCTGGGATGGAACCTGACTGTTGAGCCTGCTGAGCCATTCCTGTGGCGCGAGTCAGCGGTTATTCTAAACAAGGCGCGGCCGGAAATGGAGGGCGGCATTGCCGTGACTGGTATGGCGGCCAACGGAACTCTGTATGGTCTCGACTACGGCAATTACAGCCTGCCTCCGCAGCCGGTCGCGCTACCGTCAGCGCTGCCTCATATCGGGGATGGTGCTGCGGATGAGGGCGGCAGCCTGACAGATACGGATCGCGATGGGATCCCGGACGCGAAGGAAGCCGGGACCGGCACCAGCGCCCAGGCTGCCGACAGCGACGGCGATGGCTGGGCGGATTTGTGGGAGATGGTTTCGCTGCGGGCTGCAAATTACGCCGAACCGTCCGGGACCACGCCGGGTAGTCATGCCGGTCTGGAAGTATATACTCCGGCGTCTCATGCGCTCCGGCGGCCCAGCCTGCCCCTGCCGTGATCCCCGGCTCACCAGCCTTCCCGCTCTCCCTTTCCCTGCGCTTCAATGAAATCCACTCTGCCTCTCCACTTTGGAGTTCTTCTGTTCCTCTGGACAACCCTGGCCACCTTCATGAGTTCCGCCACGCCATCCCGCGCCCAGGCGCAGGCCGAGGCAGGGGATATCGAAATCATCCGCGCCTTCTCCGAGCGCCACTATTACTCCACCGGCTCTTACGTCTATTGGGGCACAAAATTGAACGGCTCGGCGGGTTCCAACTACCCTTCGGAGGGCGATTACTCCCAGCCAACGCTTGATGACTACATCGGAAATTTTATCTACCAATTCCTTCAGCGCCAAACCAGTAATACCTACCGCCCGCTGTTCTACTTGATGGATGACGATGTCGCTGGCGGCAAGACTTGGGCGGATGTGCAAAAGAAGATCATCCGCATTCCTTACGGGCAAAATCCGACTCTGCCGGAGAAGCGGCGCCTGATCGTGGATGTCCTCCGGCGACAGCGGATACTGGCCACGCCGCTATTCTTTACCAATCTGCAGCGGCGCTATGCCGGGTTTCTTTATGCATACAACGGGGGGCCGGGCAACATGCCCCAGGCTGCCGCCCGCTATGACGCGACGGCATGGGTCTTGGAGCAGGGTAGTTCCAATTTCCGCTATTGGGGCTTCCTCGGTATGCCCTTTTGGACTTTTTACACGCGCATCGAAACGGAGCGGGGCACCATGAGCGTGGCTCCCCGCTTGAACGGCTTCCGCTTCATTCCGGTTATGCGCACGTTTCCTGACACGCTGACAGCGAGTGACCCGGACTACCCCAACATCGTCACCGCCCTCAAGGCGCGCGGATTCGACTTCTCCCTCAATGCCGGCTACTACAAGTGTTCAGGCCGCGAGGCCGACCCCGGAAATGTGTTTGCCTCCTGCCAGTCGAACTGTCGGCTGTACATGTCTATCGGTACCACTTTTCGGAATAGTGGAGCCGACACCTTCTCCTTCGCTCTGGCATATCCATCCTTTCAGTATCTGTCCTCCGAGGGGGATGAGTGTTGCGCCTGCGCCGCCGGGGGCTCCTCCGTGAAGCTCAAAAGTGTACATATCTCGCTGCCGCTGGGCAAGGCCCGCCTGGGCGGGGCGACCGCGGCGATCAGCCTGGTGTCTCCGGAAGTGAACGGCGAGCTGTTCCTCCCCCGAACCCTGCAGGTGCAACTGGCTCCCGGCTTCTCCGAAAAACGGGATTCTACCGGGACTTTGAAGCAGGTGTATGGTCCGTCCGTGATGGCAAATGTGACCCTGCGCGCCGCCGGGGACGGCTACGAGGTCATGATCTACGACCGTCCTTCCGGCAGCCTCCCCAATCCAGCCACCGGGCTGATTCCGGTGGGCGGGCTCACTGCCCTGACCACGCACAGGTTTATCAACAATCAGGCCGGCCCTGGCCCCTGGCCGCCAGGCACGGGGGAGCTTCGATACGAAAAAGCCCACGGGACGACGACGGAGGTCTCTACTTTCAAGTCCGAAGCCCAGACCGGAAACGGCACACCGCTTACTTCCCTCACGCATCCGGGCAGCACCAAAAAGGAAAGCGTCCGCACCACCTGGGAGGTCAACGCAAGCAACGTGCGCCTCAGCGTGGACACCGAAACCCGCCTCACTTACGGTGCGGCAGGCAGCATCACCGGCAAGGAAGTGCGCACCTTCCGCTGGGGCACCAATGGCCGGGTGCTCGACAAGGTCGTCATTGATCCCGACGGGGTGGCGCTGACCACGGCTTACACCTATGTCACCGACGACCCGCTCCAGGTCAGCCAGGTAGTGCGTCCCGATGGTTCATGGGATCAATACACCTACGACGCCCTCCGCCGCGTCACCAAACACCGGTCGGGCAGGCTGGACACGCCGCTGACCTGCACCGACGCCGAGTGCCGTGTGGAGACGACCACATGGCCCAGCGTGATGGGCTCCGGCATCACCCGCGTGGTGACGACGGATGCCAATGTCGAAGTCGCACGCCGCTACCGTCAGGATTTGTCCGATGGCTACAAAGATGTCGTCTGCACCGTGGCCGGTGCCGCCATCACGGCCTCAACGAACCTTGTCACAACCACAAAATGGTACATCAGCGGACTGTTCCAGCGCCGCCCGCGGCTTGTCACCGCGGACGACGGCACGCTCACGAAATATACCTACTCGTTCTCCGTCACGGCTCCGAATACGGAACTTCCTGATGCCGATACGATGACAACCGTCGTCGAATCCGGCGCGCCGAATGGTGCCAGCGATGCCGTGGTGGACGGCACCCGCAGCACGCGGGTCATCAATCGCGAGGGCCAAGTCATTTTGGAACTCACCGAGGACATCCTCTCCGCGGAGACTCTCGCCTCGCGCCTTGCTTCCAGCGTGGATGCCCACGGACGCCCGGTTACATGGAGCCATCAGGACGGCTCCCAGGAAATCCTCAACTACGACTGCTGCGGCCTCTCTTCCCGCACCGACCGGCAGGGCGTGGTGACAAACTACTCGCGCGATAAAGTCGTTTCCCGCGTCCCCGCCGGCGGCGGTGCGGCCGTCAATGGCTTGGAGTCGTCCACAGGGCAAAGCGTCAGCTATCTCAATGGTGCCGGCGCATTGCAGACGGGCAATCTGGAATACCTCCAGCGCGACGAAGGCCTCGCCAGCCGCACGTTTCGCAAGGGTGCCGATGGCACGCTCATCGAAACCGGACGCACCGTGCGCGATGCTGCGGGCCGCGTTCTTTCCAGCCGCGATGCCTTGGGAAATGTCACCGCGTTCGCTGAGCAGTATGTCACCGTGGCCGGCGGAAAGCACCTCGTCCGCACCACCACGCTGCCGGGCGGCGGCACGCGCCTTGAGGAGTATTACCAGGACGGTTCGCTGAAATCTGTAACAGGCACCGCCGTTCACGGTCAGCGCTACGACTACGGCGTGGATGCCTCCGGCACATGGACGAAGGTGATCCTGCTGCTGGCGAACGGCAACGATTCCGGCGAATGGAGTCAGTCGTGGACCGACATGGCCGGGCGCGCATGGAAGACGCAGACCTCTGCCGGCGCGGTCACCACCCGTTACTTCAACACCATCGGCCAACTCGTGAAAACAGTAGATCCCGACGGAGTAACCGCGCTTTCCCAGTATGACAGCCGCGGACGGCTCAAGCGCACCATCCTCGACGTGAACCGCAACAGCACCGTGGAACTCGCCGGCCCGGATAGCATTTCCGAAACCGTCTCCAGCATCAGCACGCACGGCGGCACGGATGTTCACCTCACTACCACCAGCGTCTGGACCACGACCGACACCGGAGCCACCGGCTCGGAGGTTGCCAGGTCGGAAGTCGGCACCACCGGCTTGGAATCATGGAGCACCGCCGCGGGCATCACTTCGCACACGGTCCGCACCCTTCCGGCCGGAGGCGCATGGACCGAGACCACCACCGCCCCTGACAACACGCAGACGCTCGCCATTTACAGCGGTGGTAGATTGACCACCACCGCCCGCAAGGACACAGCGGGCGCGACGCTGAGCAACAGCACCATGCGCTACGATGCCCACGGTCGCATCCATTCCACCGTGGATCCGCGCGGCGGCGTCAC
Organism: Verrucomicrobiota bacterium; assembly: GCA_031429155.1. GTDB lineage: Bacteria > Verrucomicrobiota > Verrucomicrobiia > Verrucomicrobiales > V1-33 > V1-33. Next base: position 17,825 of record JANOZA010000423.1, read on the forward strand.
CGCCTACACTTATTACGACGACGACAGCGTCAGCACCGTCACCAGTCCCGATCCCGACGGCGCGGGGCCACTCAGCGCTCAAGTCACGTCCACCACTTACACCGTGCGCGGGCAAACCGATGTCGTCACCCTGCCGGACGGACGCACCTCCGACAGCGATTACTATCTCACCGGCGAAGTGTTCCAGGTCACCGGCACCGCCGCGCCCGCCGTGGCCTATACTTACGACTACGCGGGCCGCGCCCTGACACTCACCACGCAGCCCGGCACCGGTGCCGCCGCCGTCACTGCATGGAGTTACCACTCCACCACCGGCCGACTGCTCAGCAAAGCCCACGCCGCCAACAGCGGCACGGAAAGTTACACCTGGTCCGCCGGAGGCCGCGCCATCACAAAGACGAACGCCCGCGGCAACGTGACCGGTTACTTCTACGGCAGCGCCACGTTAGGAACCGTGGCGGGGGCCGGTGATCTGACGGATGTCACCTACACCGACGCCACGCCAGCGATCGCTTACACCTTCGACCGCCTGGGGCGCATGAACACCGCCACCCGCGGCGGTATCACCCGCACCGTGAGCCTGACATTGCACGGCCAGCAGGAATCTGAATCCCGGACCGGCGGTCCGCTCGATGGCCTCGCTGTTGATCCGGGTTACGACGCCCTGCGCCGGCGCAATTCCCTCGCCGTTAGTGGAAGCGGCGGCACCGTGCCCGCAGTGAGTTACGGCTACGACGCGCTCACTGGAGAACCTGCTTTAATAGCCAGCGGCACCGCCAGCGCCGCCTACACCCGACGCACCGGCACCCGGCAAATCGAAAGCGTCACCTTCGCTGATAGCAGCACCACTCGACTCACGCAGACACGCACCTACGACGACCTCCACCGCCTCACCGGCGTCACCAGTCAGAATGGCGCGCCCCTCGCCGCTTCCGGCTACACCCTCGATGTGTCAGGCCGCCGCGCCCGCACCGTGCTCGCCGACGGCACATGGTGGCAATACACCTACGACACCCACGGCCAGGTCACCGCCGCCGAGCGCCGCCGCACCGCCGGTGCCGCACCGGATGACAGCGACCCCGCCATTCCCGGGCAGCAGTTTGGTTACGCCTACGACGGCCTCGGCAACCGCACCGCCGCCACGCAAGGCGGAGGCGGCGCCACCGCCGATGCCGCGCTCACTTACACGCCTGCGACCTCGAACCAGTATTCCACCGTCGCCAACAACCGCACCGGCATCGCCACCGGCAGCGCCGCTCCCGCCGCCAGTGTGACCGTGAACGCCAGCGCCGCTCCGCGCGAGGGACCGTGGTGGGGCCAGAGCAAGACCACCACCGCCGGCAGCAGCGCCGCATGGCTCGACTTCTCCATAGACGCCACCCTCGGCGGCAACACTGACCACGCCGACACCTCCCTGCTCGCCCCGCCTTCGTCCGTTTCACCGACATACGATGCCGACGGCAATCTGACCGACGACGGCCTGCGCACGTTGACCTGGGATGCCGACAGCAGACTAACTTCCGTCACCACTAAGGACACGCTGCTCCCCGCCGGCGCGCCGATGTATCGAGTCAGCTATCAGTACGACGACGGAGGCCGCCGCATCGCGCAAACCGTGGAAGCCCGAACCTTTTCCGGCGGCGTCTATGTGCTCGCCAGCCGCCGCTGCTTCCTCTACGACGGCTGGAACTGTGTGGCCGAATACGACTATGCCCCCTCCGGCGGCGGAGCCTCGCGCACGCTCTTCCGCAGCTTTGTTTGGAGCAGTTCTTCTCCCTCCTCCAGCCTCTTAATTGTGCGCCGCCACACCGGCCCGCAAGCTGGCACTCACTTCGCCACGCACGACGGTAATGGCAACGTCACCGCTCTGGTGGACGCCTCCTCCGGCACCGAAAGCGCCCGCTACGATTACGACCCCTTTGGCAACCTCCTCCGCGCCACCGGCCCGTTCGCCGCGGAGAATCCGTTCCGGTTTTCCTCACAGTTCACGGACGAGGTCACGGGCCTCGTCTATTACGGCTACCGCCACTACGATCCCGTCGCCGGACGGTGGCTGAGCAGGGATCCGATAGGGGAAAGAGGAGGGGTGAATCTGTATGGATTCATTGGCAACGACGGGGTGAATGGCGTGGACATGCTGGGATTAAGTTTCTGGGGCTGGGTGAGCGGCGAGGAAGGCTGGATTCCCGGCTATGACACCGCCGCGATAGCTGAAGCTGGATGGGACGGGGCGAAGCAAGGAGCTCAAAACGTCGCGGATGCCTACACCGGAGTCACAAAAACCTTGAATGAGACCGGACGATGGTGGGGAGATCGTATCGGACATGCGCTCTATAATGAAGCTGCTTGGGAGCAGGACAAGGCCGCCGTGGTTGGTGGGGCGAAAATGGTGGCGGAGTTCTGGGGCAATTACGCCACCAATCCCGCTCTGCGGGATGACGTAAATTCGATGCTGGGTGAAGTGGCCGCGCAAAGCATACGGGAGATCCTCAGCGATCCAGACAAGGCCAGCAAGTTCTTCGCGGGGCTTTCAGCCACCGCAGCTTTTGCCGCCGTGGGGGCGCGCGGCGAAACCGTCCTGTTGGATTCCGCGGGCAAAGTGGTGATGACCCTGCGCATCTCCCTCGCGGAACTGCGGGCCATTGAACGGGCCGCCCGCAGTGTCCCTACGAGGGCTGTCCCTGAATGCCGGCCCAATACCACAAATCCCACCTGGACGGAAAGCACCGGCGGGCAGGCCCTGAAGATTGATGTGGACCGGCCGGACGGAAAAACAGCCGCAAAGACGCCACTGGCGTCGCTACCAAAGCCAAGTGTTCCTACGACTGGCCCGATGCCTGCCGAAATGGGTAAGCTGTTACGATTGGGAACTGGCAGTGATGTGCCCCGACAACAAATTGGAACCCTCACGAGAGAGTTTCTTGAACAAGGCGGCGTGACCCGCGAAGTAGCTGAGCAATGGAGGAACGTGTATCAGTGGCAGGTTCAGAACTTACCGAAGAACGGATCAGCGGCCGGTAGGCTCGACCTGATGAACCATATTATGGAGGTGCTGAAATGAGTAAAGTCATCCGTCTAGAGAACACCACTGGCAGCACCATTACGGTTCAAGTTGAACTCACTGGACTTGAGCGGATTTTGCAGCCCGGTGACTCCGTCTTGATCGATACAGACCAGTCAGAAGGTCAACTCCATATCCAGATTGGTGAGCAGGGCGTTATCGTATGGGGCGGAGTTGCAGCAGATTTTATGAAAGCATGAACATGGTTCACAGGTGGCTGCTGGTGCTGCTTTTTATGCTGAGCGGATCGGCAAGCGGAGCCGTGGTCGAATTCGGTCCCGCCTCCCTTGCCGCAAAGACGACAGCGACCGGTGCTGAAAGTGCTGCACAGGGTGCGATGCTGAGAATGCAGTTGGGTGCCGAGCAGGTGGCTGGAGCCAGATTGCCGCAGGCTTTGACGGGTTATACGAAACACGGGCTCAACCAAGCCATCTCCCGGGATGGAGTCGGAGTGTCACCAGCGGCAATACTCGATGCGTTCAAGGGCCCCACCAGCATCGTGGGGCAGACAGGCAAGTATGGCGGAGCCTTCCAAATGACTGGCCAAAATGCCGTCATCGTCGTCAATCCGCAGGGGCAGATAATCACCACTTGGGGCACAAGTTCCGCCGGGCTTCGAGCTGTCGCACCATGAAGGCATACATCATGCAAGTAGTTGAAGAACTTCTTCGTCCAGTAGAGGGCGGCTCTGATTTGCTGGCCGCCTTAAAAACGGGGAAAGCGACCTCCGATCAAAGAAAAGAGATTTGCAGTCTCCTTGGCTCTGCGCTGGTCGATTGCGGTTTAGATGCTGAAGGAGAACCAACAGCCAAAGGCCTTATGATTGAAGCCGCTATTGACGAAGTGAATCGCCCCAATTTGCACCTACCAATTCCCGATTCGTCGCCGCCAACCCCGCGAGGCTGAACTTGCCACTGATGCCATCTGGAGAGAGCGATTTTCTACGGTTGACAGCTCGGAATCCGGTGATACTTCTAATGTATCATGAAAACAGCAACCGTAGCGGACCTCCGCAACAACTTCCGAAGAGTATCCTCGTGGATTGAACATGGGGAAACCGTGCAGATCTTCAAGCGTGGGAGAGCCTTCGCCCAACTCACTTCTTTGGCAGAGGTATCCACGCCCCGCTTGGCCCCGAAGCCGGACATCATGGCCCGGCTACAAGAGGTATGGGGTGACCGAGTCTTCTCGATGGACGAAGTTGCCGCGATGCGAGAGGCCGAACTAGAGGGTGAAGAAGGATGATCGCCTATCCAGACACTTCATTTCTGTGTGCGTTCTACCGCAAGCAGGTCAACTCTCCTCAAGCTGCGGAGCATTTTGCAAAGATGCCGGAAGCCCTACATGTGGCTTCGCCGCTGCTGTTTGAGTTTCGACAATCTGTCAGATGGCAAACGTTCCTCCATCAAAAAGATCCCAGCAAAGGGTATGACAAGCCGACGGCTTTAGCGGCACTCTCAAAGCTCCAGCTTGAGATTGCGAGTGGTGCTGTGGTGGTTGTCCCAGTGGAGTGGGCGGATGTGGCCAGCATCGCGGAGCGACTTTCAGCTCAATATACATGGACTGAAGGCTATCGAGGATTCGACGTCCTCCATGTGGCGACGGCACTTCATCTCGGAGCCTCCGAGTTTTTGACCTTCGATGGAAAACAGAAGGAACTGGCTGAAGCCGAGGGGCTTGTGGTGCCGCTATGACGGCCAATTATTGCAGATCTGCGTGGTTACGATGGGTGCTGGGCCTCGTTCTGAGCCTGACTTGGGCTACGACTAGCAACGCATTCGCCTCGGCGGGGCGTAGTGATTTTGGCTCATCCACCCATGCCGCAAATACGCCACTGACCGGGCCAGCAAGTGCGTTTGAACGAACTCACGGTCTAAGCGGCAACGCTTCGACTCGAAATGTTCAAGGTCTGATGGATGACATGAGGGTGAACGGCTGGCAGGGGAAGCCAATCGACGTATTCGAGCACAACGGGAGCAAATACATCTTGGACGGCCATCATCGTGTTGAAGCTGCAAGAAGGGTCGGAATCGATGTCCCTTACAACAGTGTGCCAGCGAGCAATCTCGGAGCCCATGGCTACAACACAGCCGATGATGTGATTCGTGCCGCTACCGAGGCTGGCCCAGTGAAGGTGAGGGTTCGCTGATGGATGACCAAATCCAGAATCTAATCTGCAACTACCTCGCGTTGGCGCATCAGGTTGCCGACGAGTTAAGGCAGTCGCTTGGTGTCGAGTGGCTCCTTCGATCCGTAAACTCCGGAGCAGTGCCGCGAAAAGGACACAGCAAAAGTTTTGGAGGTGGGGAATACTTTTTTCATGGAATCGGATGCCGTTTTTTGGCGGCAGAACTCGAACTGGATTTCGATTTTGGCCCAGATGAATCGCTAGTCGGCGCGGACCCTTGGAAGCTCTACAACTTTGCTGCTGATCACGGCGAGGCATACCCATGGCTTCCCGATAGGGAGAACTTCCGTCGTGAAATCGAACGCATGGTCTCTCGTGGACTGAGGTGGACCCGGATCTCCGGCCACAGGAACGCTAAACTAAGCTATGGTGGCTGGGTGCAGGGGAGGTGTAGTGGATCATGAGCAGGGAATCAAGGATGGAGTGGGGAGCATGAGAAGTGGCCGTGGGGAGTGAAGTT